>JAKISS010000074.1 GCA_021648485.1 Gammaproteobacteria bacterium | reverse complement strand
AAATGGTGGATAATCCCGAGACAGTCGCTACCGCCATTCGTATCGGTCACCCGCAAAGCTGGGACAAAGCCTGGAAAGTCCGTGAAGAATCCGAAGGCTGGTTTGACGAATGCAGTGACGAAGAAATTCTTGCTGCACAAAAACTGTTGACGGAAAAAGAAGGTGTGTTCTGCGAACCTGCCTCCGCTGCCTCGCTGGCCGGTGCCATGCGCGACATCAAGTCCGGAAAAATCCCCGAAGGCTCGAAGATTGTGTGTACGCTTACTGGCAATGGCTTGAAAGACCCGGATACGGCTATTGCGCAATGTGCTACGCCAATGATCACCGTGGAAGCCACTATGGAGGCAGTGAAAAAGGCCATTCTTGATAATATGTAATCGCTATTTTTCACTGTATATAAAGGGAATTTTTGATGTTGAACTGGAAATCGTTGTTAAACAGTGAAAGAAGAAAGCCGAAGAAAGCTCAGGCGCAGGAAGTTGAAAAAAGTAAACCTGTAGAAGTTCGGACTCAAATAGAAAGAGATTATGACCGGATACTTTTTTCAACTCCTGTTCGTCGGCTGGCGGATAAAACGCAGGTATTCCCGCTTGAACGAAATGACAGTGTGAGAACAAGGCTTACGCATTCTCACGAAGTATCTAACCTGGCAAGAAGCATAGGAGTAACCCTGGCGTTTGAGGATAAGGTCGTTACTGATGCGACGTTGAAACCGGAGCGAAATTTACCTTCGGTTTTAGCATCCATCGGTTTGGCGCACGACCTTGGCAATCCACCCTTTGGACATCAGGGTGAGCATGCTATTCAGGCCTGGTTTGCGGATAATCCAGATGTATTGAATGATTCTCTGGATAAGGCAATGAAGCAGGACTTTCTAAAGTTTGAGGGGAATGCCCAAACACTGCGGTTACTTACCCGATTGCAGCTTATCAATGACGATTATGGTTTGAATCTTACTTATGCCACGTTAGCGGCGCTAATGAAATATCCAACAGCGTCAGATGGCATAGATAAAGCCAAGGTGGCCAGTAAAAAGCACGGATATTTTCAGTCTGAGAAGGAGATTGTTGCAGATATTTGGAAGGAAACCGGGCTTTCGGAAGGAGTGCGCCATCCACTGACTTATATTATGGAAGCCTGTGATGATATCGCATATGCAGTACTGGATGCTGAAGATGCGGTGAAAAAGGGTCTGGTTTCGTTTTCGGATTTAATGGCATATCTGGAGCATCATGGGAGTGGCGATGATGCAGTGGGAAAAGTTATCGAGTCAGCTTGTGAAAAGCATAAGCAGCATCGGGAAGAAGCCACCGGGTTGTCGCCCGCAGAGCTGAATGATATTTCGATGCAAATGTTTCGGGTTTATGCCATCGGGCAGATGATTGGCGATGTACGAAATGCATACAAAGATCAGGAAGATGCGATAATGATGGGTAATTTAACATCGGATCTTTTGACGATGAGTGATTCTTCCAGACTGTGTGAATTATTAAAGAAATTTGATAAAGATCATGCCTATGTTCACAGAAGTGTTTTGGAGGTCGAACTTACTGGCTACAATACCATTCGAGGCTTGATGGATTTTTTATGGGAAGCCATTTATCAGAGAAAAAAACCGACAGACTTGGGGTCGCGTCGATCCACCCCCTTTGCCGCATATGCGTACAACAGAATATCGGAAAACTATAGAAGAATATTTGAAAATGACTCGAATGATATGCCAGTCAGATATAAAGAACTACAGCTTTTGACAGATATGATTTCCGGGATGACAGATTCCTTTGCGCTGTCTCTCTATGATGAATTAAAGCAATATTATGTCCCAAGAAAAAATAAAGAAAATATCTGATTTGAAAAGAAAAGTGAATTACTTTCTTTCTTCCCCCAAATTTGGAAGGCAAGAAGTAAAAGCTCTTCTTGACCAGCTTCAGGAAATTGGAGAAGTTGTCATTTTTGGGGGCATGTTAAGGGATTTGAGTTTACTGGGGAATAAGGGGTTTGATTCAGATATCGATCTCGTTATTGATACGGACAAGGAAGATGAGCTGGATGCTTTTCTGCGCCCCTACCGTCCTGTCCGAAACAAGTTTGGCGGTTATCGTTTAGCACTTTCCCTGTGGGAAGTGGATATATGGCCGCTGAAGTCCACATGGGCTTTTAAAAAAGGTTATGTGAAAGATGGGTCGTTTGCAGATCTTTGCAAGACAACATTTTTTGACTGGGACGGTATTGTCTACAAAGTCGGAGATGACACTATATTGGCGATAGAAGGTTATCTTGATCATATTAACGAAGGGTTGTTGGACATTAATCTGGAAAATAACCCAAACCCGATGGGGAATATCGTTAAGGCGTTCAGATACAGAGAAAAATATAACGCAGGATTTTCCAGTCGCCTGGCAAAATATATCTATGAAAATCTGGAAGACTTTGATCCTGACCTTATCAGTCTCTATGAGAACAAAAGCCACGGTCGGCCAGTGTTAAGCAAAGACGTTATCTCTCAAACGTTGAAAGAATTATCTCTGCATCAGGAAAAACATCCGTTATCACCTTTCGTGAGCACGAATGTGCAGCCATCGTTGTGGTGACTGATAAATGACTGGATTATTGTATTGCACATATGCACAGGCAGGCGGACATGACTGAAAAAACTAAAAACCTGAAGCACATCAAGGTTGAGGGCTTTAAGTCTATCGCCAAACTCGACCTGCCAATGGAAAACATCAATATATTAATTGGTGCCAATGGTGCAGGTAAAACCAACCTGATTTCACTCTTTACGTTTTTGAGCCATTTGTCTCAAGGAAAATTAAAAAATTATGTGTTGAGTGAGGGCGGTGCTGAACGTTTTTTTCATTTCGGAACCCGGCACACCAGTCAGATGATGTTTGACCTGAAAGTTGGAGTGAATGGCTACCATGTGGAATTTTCACCCAACCTGGACGATGATTCTCTGGTGTTTAACAAGGAGTATTGCACGATCACCACATCACCCAAAGCATGGAACCTGTACCCTAGGAAAGGTGAAAGTGGTTTTGTCTCTGGAGAGCAGGCCGACAGTGAGCCGGTTAAAAAATATACGCAGGAGTTTCTTGAGAAATGCAGGGTTTATCATTTTCACGATACCAGTCATCAGGCACGATTCAAGAAAACCAACAAGCTGGTCAATTATTATTATCTCGAAAAAGATGCAGCGAATATCGCCCCGTTTCTGTATTATCTTAAAATCAGCCAGAGGGAGCACTACAGGCAGTCTTATCAGCAGATTGTTTCAGCCGTTCAAACCGTTGCGCCGTTTTTTCACGATTTTTATCTTGAACCGAGTGGTGAAAAAGGGGATGAAAATATTCTGCTTCGCTGGTCGCACACTGAACATGATGCACCGTTCAGCGCTAATGTGCTTTCAGATGGCACCGCACGGTTTATCTGTCTCGCAACACTTTTTTTACAACCTGTATCCGGTAGGCCGGACACCATCATTCTGGATGAACCAGAATTGGGGTTGCATCCGGCAGCATTGGCGGTACTGGCAGATATCATTCAAGTGACCGCTACGGAAACACAGGTTATCTGTTCAACACAGTCAGTGGAGTTTGCTAATTTTTTTGCGCCGGAAGATTTTATTGTTGTAGATGCAGAAAACGGTGTGTCCACGTTCCGGCGGCTTGAAAAAGAACCTCTTGAACACTGGCTGGAAGAATACGGCATGGGTGATATTTGGACGAAGAACCTGATTGGCGGTCGTCCGGCATGGTAAGGCTTGCTATATCCGTTGAGGGTCAAACAGAAGAGCGTTTTATCCAAAAAGTATTGGTTCCATATCTACAAGACAGAGAGATATATGCTCAGCCGGTATTGCTGGGTCGCAGTGGTGGTGATGTTTATTTGCCCCGGGTAAAAAAGGATTTGAATTGTCTTGCCCGCAGTTTTGATAAAGTGACGACGCTTTATGATTTTTATGGCTTTAGAGGCAAGGATAAAACTGAAAGCAAAAAGACGCTGGAGCAGAAAATAATGAATTGTGTTTCTGCTTCCTTACGTGAGCAAATTATCCCGTATGTGCAGATGTATGAATTTGAAGGATTGCTTTTTTCATCACCGGAAGCTATTGAAAATATTATCCATCAACCGGGGCTAGAGGATTGGGCAAATGGAGTGTTGCAAGAATTTAAGGGTAACCCTGAAAAAATCAATGACTCCCGAGAAACGGCACCCTCGAAAAGATTGCTCGATGAATCAGGTTACCGAAAAACAATGCATGGCCCTGATATAGCCGAGGAAATCGGGTTGAATGTTTTACGCAAAAAATGCACTGGTTTTGGTGATTGGTTGAGTCGCTTGGAGACGTTGCAAGCATGAAGCCTTGTTATGATGATTTATTATGAAATTTGACCTGCTCAACACTGACGGCCCCGCCCGCCGTGGTCGTCTGACGTTCGACCGTGGCACGGTGGAAACACCCGCCTTCATGCCCGTAGGTACCTACGGTACCGTGAAGGCCATGACCCCGGAGGAACTCACGGGTATGGGGGCGGAAATCATCCTCGGTAATACCTTTCATTTAATGCTTCGCCCCGGCACTGAAGTTATCCAGGCCCACGGTGATTTGCATGATTTCATGCACTGGCAGGGGCCGATTCTCACGGATTCCGGTGGTTTTCAGGTGTTCAGCCTGGGCACGCGCGATGCACAGGGAAGTGCGAGTGCCGCAGGAGGCAGGAGGCCGGGGGCGGCCAAGATCACCGAAGAGGGCGTGACTTTCCGGTCACCGGTGAACGGTGACAAGGTGTTTCTCGGCCCGGAAGAATCCATGGCGGTGCAGCGGGCGCTGGGCTCGGATATTGTGATGTGTTTCGATGAATGCACGCCGTATCCGGCAGATGAGCAGCAGGTGCGGGAGTCCATGCAAATGTCTCTGCGCTGGGGGCTGCGCTCGAAAGATGCACATGCGGGCAATGAAAATGCCTTGTTTGGCATCGTGCAGGGTGGCATGTTCGAGGATTTGCGGGCAGAGTCAGCCGCCGGGCTGGTGGATATCGGTTTTGATGGTTATGCCATTGGCGGTCTGTCGGTAGGTGAACCGAAAGAAGACATGATGCGAGTGCTGGATCACACCACGCCTTTGTTGCCCACAGACAAACCGCGATATTTGATGGGGGTGGGCAAGCCGGAAGATCTGGTGGAGGCCGTGCAGCGCGGGGTGGATATGTTTGATTGCGTGATGCCGACCCGCAATGCCCGCAATGGCCATATTTTCACCCGTGAAGGCGTATTGAAAATTCGCAATGCCTGTCACGAATCCGACACTCGCCCACTGGATGAGACCTGTGACTGTTATACCTGTCAGAATTACAGCCGAAGCTACCTGCGCCACCTGGACAAAACGGGTGAAATTCTGGGCGCACGACTGAACACGATGCACAATCTGCACTATTACCAGGAAGTGATGCGAGGTCTGCGTGAGGCCATTGCGAGCGGGAGTCTGGATGCGTTTGTTGCCGACTTTTATGCACAACGCGCACAAAAACCCGTGAGTGTGTAATAATAGCGCCCTTTTTTTAACAAGAAGATTAATTAGGGGGGTTGCAGGCATTGTTGTCTGTTAACGCTCGTTAACTAACCTGGGTGCTTCATGACATATCCGGGTCAAATATCGAAAACAAGGAAAAATAGTCCATGAGTTTTTTCATTTCTGATGCTTTCGCTGAAGGTGCTACGGATGCGGCTGCGCAAGGTAGCGGTCTGCTGGGTATGTTGCCGTTGCTGCTGATTTTTGTATTGTTTTATTTCATGCTGATTCGTCCGCAGTCTAAACGGGCCAAAGAGCATAAAAGCATGGTGAATGCGCTGGACAAGGGTGACGAAGTGGTTACCAATGGGGGTTTGCTAGGACGGATTACCGATGTGGGAGAGGGTTTCCTTACGGTGAAAATCGCCGAGGGTGTGGAGGTTAAAGTGCAAAGGCAGTCTGTTTCTGCGCTGGTGCCCAAAGGGACAGTGAAATCGGAAGTCAAAAACACGGGTAAGAAATCAGACTGACCTTTTTCCTGGCCTTGTTTTGATTTTTGTTTTGCCCAAAAAAAAACCAACGGATAACCTACCATGTTGAATCAGTATCCTGCCTGGAAATACTTGCTCCTTATTGTTGTGCTGGTTGTCAGCGCCCTGTATGCGCTGCCGAATCTGTACGGTGAAGACCCGGCCTTGCAGGTTTCTTCCAGCCGTAATACCGCAGTGGATATCAGCACTCAGGAAAGCGTGCGCGAGTTATTGCAGGATGCTGACGTGCCTTTCAACAGCATTTTGCTGGCAGATGAGCAGATTCTGGTGCGCTTTGCCGATACAGAGGCGCAACTCACCGCCAAAGATGTGGTGAAAGAAGGGTTGGGTCGTGGTTATGTGGTGGCACTGAATCTGGCACCGCGTACCCCGGACTGGCTGCGGGCCATGAATGCCTCGCCCATGTACCTGGGGCTGGATCTGCGGGGTGGCGTGCATTTTCTGATGGAAGTGGATGTTGAAGCGGCGGTACACCAGGCCGAAGAGCGCTACATCAGCGATTTCCGTGGCCTGCTGCGGGAAAACAAGGTGCGTTACGTCAAAATCGGTCGCTATATCGGCAAAGAGGGTGATGGCGCGGTAGAAGTAAAATTCAGGTCGGCAGAAGAGCGCGACAAGGCCGAACGTTTGCTGGAGAAGGAATATCCTGATCTGAATATTGATGATGAAGATCGCGGGGATGCTTACTTCATGTTGGCCCGTCTGGAAGAACAGGAAAAGCGCGAAACCCGCAAGCTGGCGTTAAAGCAGAATATCACCACACTGCGTAATCGTGTCAACGAACTGGGTGTGGCTGAACCGGTGATTCAGCAGCAGGGCGATAGCCGTATCGTTATACAGTTGCCGGGTGTACAGGACACGGCTCGGGCCAAAGACATTCTCGGTGCTACAGCAACCCTGGAATTCCGCCTCACTGATGAAACCCATGATGCCGAAGAGGCTGCACGAACGGGCCGCATACCTGCCGGGTTGAAATTATATACTCAGCGTGAAGGAGGTCATGCCCTGTTGAAAAATCGTGTAATGCTTACGGGTGATTACATTATTGATGCCTCCAGTGGACTGGATCAACAGAGTGGCAGTCCCGCAGTTTATATTACGTTGGACGGTAAAGGCGCGAGTATCTTCAGTAAAGTTACCGGCGAAAATGTGAAAAAACTGATGTCAGTGGTCTTTATTGAGAGGAAGACAGAGACACGTATTATAGATGGCGAGCCAGTGAAGACTCGGCGCACGGTAGAAGAGGTCATCAATACCGCACGTATTCAGGAACAATTGTCCAAACGCTTCCAAATTACCGGATTGGACAGCACCAAAGAAGCGCACAATCTGGCCCTGCTGTTACGTGCCGGTGCATTGGCTGCACCCATCGAAATCATTGAAGAACGCACTATCGGCCCGAGTCTGGGACAGGATAATATTGATCAGGGTTTTGCCTCCGTGGTGATCGGTTTCGCGCTGGTGCTGGTGTTTATGGCGGTGTGGTATCGCGGCTTTGGTCTGGTGGCCAACATCGCATTAACCTTTAATCTCGTGGTCATCATCGCGGTACTGTCCATGTTGCAAGCGACCTTAACGCTGCCGGGTATTGCGGGCATCGTGCTCACCGTTGGCATGGCCGTGGATGCCAATGTGCTTATCTTTGAGCGTATACGCGAAGAATTGCGTAATGGTATCAGCCCTCAGGCGGCGATTAATTCGGGTTATGCCAAGGCATTTTCAACAATTATGGATGCCAATATCACCACATTGATTGCAGCGGTAGTTTTGTTTGGTTTTGGCTCCGGGCCTGTCAAAGGTTTTGCCATCACCTTGTCCATCGGCATTATGACCTCCATGTTTACCGCGATTGTCGGTACGCGCGCGGTGATAAATTTAGCGTATGGTAATCGTCGTGTGGAAAAATTATCGATTTAGCTTGTTAATATTGTTTTGTTAACTTCGCCTTCATTTATTTCAGGGATGCACCATGCAGCTGTTTAAAAAACCCACTACGTTTGATTTTATGAGCAAACGCACAATGGCGGTGACGTTCTCGGCGTTGTTGATTCTGATTTCCATTGGCTCGCTGGCGACACGCGGCCTCAACTTTGGCCTGGATTTCACCGGCGGCACCTTGATTGAAATGGGTTACGAACATCCGGTGGATCTGGCTGTGGTGCGCTCGACCCTGGAGGAAGCAGGTTTTCCCGAAGCTGTGGCGCAACATTTTGGTACCTCAAAAGATATTTTGATTCGCATTGCCCCAAAGGAAGGCAAGAGCAATGCTGACATCAGCACCACAATAATGACCGCCCTGCGCAGTGTTGAAGAAGATGAAGTGGAAATGCGCCGGGTGGAATTCGTTGGTCCGCAGGTGGGTGAAGAACTGACCAATGACGGAGGTCTGGCGATGATTTATGCATTGATCGGCATTCTGATTTATGTCGGTTTTCGTTTTGAATATCGCTTTGCCATTGGTTCAGTTGTAGCCCTGGTGCATGATGTGGTGATTACTCTGGGCATGTTCTCCCTGTTTCAGCTGAGTTTTGATTTGACGGTATTGGCGGCAATCCTGGCTGTCATTGGTTATTCTCTGAATGACACCATTGTGGTGTTTGACCGTATTCGGGAAAATTTCCGCAAAATGCGTAAAGGCACCAGTGTTGATATTGTCAATGCCTCATTGAACCAGACCCTGTCCCGCACCATAATGACATCTATCACCACTTTGCTGGTATTGATTGCATTGTTTGTTGTGGGTGGTGAGCTAATCCATGGCTTTGCCACCGCATTGATTATCGGCGTAGTTGTGGGTACGTATTCATCGATTTATGTGGCCAGCGCCAGCGCCCTGAGCCTGGGTATCAGCAAGGAAGACCTGATGCCCGTGGAAAAAGAAGGCGATGACCTGGATCATATTCCCTGATTTTTAATCTGGTCCCAGGGTAAAAAGTGTAATGCCAATTCATCACGTAACACATAAGCAAAGATGAGCCACACATACTTCGAGCCGAAAACACCCGTCTAATCACCTAATGGGTGTGCAGGATATTGAGTCGGTCAGATAACGTTTTGGATATTTAGCTGATTACGCTGACACAGAATTCTGAATGTACTTCTTTGCTGGAAAACTAACGACTCTTTTTTATTTTGGTGTCAAGTTCCCGGTATATTTACAAAGTCATTATATTTTTTAGTCATTGTGCAAGTCCTCGTTTTTACCAACAACGTTTCCGGGTTTTGTTGTTTTACCAGAAGCTAAACCTGCTGGTTCTTTAGTATTAACGGAATTCATTGCCATGTTGTTTTTTTGGCTGTATCAGGGTGTCTTCTGTCATAACCATGTTCATGGTTGAGCTATCGATTAACAGCTCAGACCAGGGAAAGATGTTCAGCCACCTGATGTAATCGCTTATCCCGCGTCCAGATTTTTGCTGTGCCATCCAGCGCAACGGCGGCCAATAAATGCGCATCGATATAACCAATGCCTTTACCCATCAATGAGCGCTGTTCGATAAAAAACTGAACCTCTGCATCCAGTGCTACCGAAATCTGTGGTAGCGCAGCCAGCAGATGGAGCAGCTCATCCCGGTTCGACAGGTTGCCGCAGGCCAGTTCACCCGAGACATAAGGATGTATTAACACTTGGCTATTATTCAGCAAGGCGGCCAGCGTATCATCGTGACTTCGAAGGTGACCAATCCACACCGAGGTATCCACCAGGATCATGCTGATTTCATTATTCCTTGCTGGATTGACGGCGACTGATGGAACCCAGTTTCGGCTCGCTCCCCCCCAGTCTTGCCAAACGGCGGGCACTTTCCCGTTCAATCAAAGCACGCAGGCCTTCACGAACCAGGGCCACTTTTTCAGTGATATGGCTAAGCTGTTGCGCCTCTGCCAGCAAATCATCATCAATATTAAGCGTTGTGCGCATATCAAGCCTCCCAGCTTTGATTAAGATGCATCTAAACATACATCATTTGATGTGTTTTTTCATGCTTTTGAGATAAGCAGTAGGGAACCCGCCGGACTTTGATGGGGCGATGATCGTGTGCCGGTTTTCAGGTAATGCCAACCAGGTTTTTAGCGAACACCCGATTGAAAACAAGGGTTTTAAATCAGTGGCAGATTCGAGGAAAGGTCGATACGTGCTACAATCGACATCTTTTCAGCGGGTATTTCTGCCGGGACAGATCACGCCGTGGCGTCGGTATCTTGCACTGAACGGCAACGTTTGGGACGAGAAGTCACAGAGGTGGAAACTTCGCATTTTTCGATATATTTTTCAGGAGACAGAGAATGTTTGGCAAAGAGATGAAGATTGCTGGTTTCGACGACGAATTGTGGGCCGCGATGCAGGCCGAGGAGGTTCGTCAGGAGGAGCACATTGAACTCATTGCTTCTGAAAACTACACCAGCCCACGGGTAATGCAGGCCCAGGGCAGTGTGCTGACCAATAAATATGCCGAGGGCTACCCGTCCAAACGTTATTACGGAGGTTGTGAACATGTGGATGTGGCAGAGCAACTGGCCATTGATCGTGCCAAAGAACTGTTCGGTGCCGATTATGCCAACGTGCAGCCTCATTCCGGTTCTCAGGCCAATGCTGCTGTATATCTGGCTCTGTTGCAGCCCGGTGACACCATCCTTGGTATGAGTCTGGCCCATGGCGGTCACCTTACCCACGGCTCCAAAGTCAGCTCCTCCGGTAAATTATACAACGCCATCCAGTACGGTCTGGACGATGCCACCGGCGAGATTGATTACGCCCAGGTGGACGCACTGGCCAAAGAACATCAGCCGAAAATGATCGTTGCGGGCTTCTCCGCCTACTCGCGTGTAGTGGACTGGCAACGGTTCCGTGATATTGCCGATAGCATAGGCGCGTATCTGTTTGTGGACATGGCGCATGTTGCCGGTCTCATTGCGGCCGGTGAATACCCCAGCCCGGTGGCCATTGCTGACGTGACGACCACTACCACGCATAAAACCTTGCGCGGCCCGCGCGGAGGTTTGATCCTGGCCAAAGCCAACCCGGAAATTGAGAAAAAGTTTAATTCCGCCGTGTTTCCCGGTTCCCAGGGCGGACCGTTGATGCACGTTATTGCAGGCAAAGCTGTTGCCTTCAAAGAAGCGCTGGAACCGGAATTCAAAACCTATCAGGCGCAGGTGATCAAAAATGCCCGAGCCATGGCTAGCACCCTGCAAGAGCGCGGTTACAACATCGTCTCCGGTGGCACGGATAATCACCTGTTTCTGGTAGATCTCATTGACAAGGGTATTACCGGCAAAGAAGCCGACGCCGCACTGGGAGCCGCCAATATCACCGTCAACAAAAACAGCGTACCCAATGACCCGCAATCACCCTTTGTCACCAGCGGCATTCGCATTGGCACCCCGGCACTGACCACACGCGGCTTTATGGAAGGCGACGCTGCTGAACTGGCGGGCTGGATTTGTGACGTGCTGGATGATGTGAACAACACGTCCACCATTGAACGGGTCAAACAGCAGGTGCTGGATATCTGCAAACGTTTACCGGTTTACGGCAGATAAAAAAGGAGAAGGTAAGGTAACAGCGCAAAGCTTTTCCTTTCACTCTCTGTCAGCCCGTTGTTATGCACTGTCCTTTCTGCGATGCCGAAGACACCAAAGTCATTGATTCGCGTCTGGCGAATCAAGGCTTTGAAGTGCGCCGTCGCCGCGAATGTCTGACCTGTAGCGAACGCTTCACCACCTTTGAATCCGCCGAACTGGTGATGCCCAAACTGGTGAAAAACGATGGCCGTCGTGAACCTTTCCATGAAGACAAACTGCGTGCCGGTATCGTGCGGGCGCTGGAAAAGCGGCCAGTAAGTTCTGAAGATATCGAATCTGCTGTAGAACGCATCAAAAAAAACCTGCGCAGCACGGGTGACCGTGAAGTGCCTGCACAAAAAGTGGGGCACTGGGTAATGGATGAACTGCGAGACCTGGATCATGTGGGTTACGTGCGCTTTGCCTCCGTGTATCGCAGCTTCGAAGACGTGAATGCGTTCCGCGAAGAAATCGAACGTCTGGAAAAAGCACCCACAGCGGAACAGCGTCGTAATCAAATGAATTTGCTGGACAACAAGGATGACTGAACCTCTGTCAATTGCTGACCGGCGCTTTATGAGCAGGGCAGTGCAATTGGCAGAACGTGGTTTGTTTACCACAGACCCTAACCCGCGTGTGGGTTGTGTGCTGGTAAAAAACGGCGCAGTGGTCGGCGAAGGCTGGCATCAGCGTGCCGGTGAAGCTCATGCAGAAATCAATGCCCTGCAAATTGCCAGCGACCAGGCAAAGGGCGCGACAGTCTATATTACGTTAGAACCCTGCTGTCATCATGGCCGCACCCCCCCCTGTAGTGATGCCTTGATTGCGGCGGGTGTGTCACGAGTAGTGGTCGCCATGGAAGACCCTAATCCACAAGTGGCGGGGCAGGGGCTGGCCCAACTGCAAAAAGCAGGTATTCAAACACACTATGGTGTGTTGCAAACGCAATCCGAAAGAGTAAACCCCGGTTTCATCAAGCGCATGCGCACGGGCCGACCCTTTGTGCGTGGCAAAATGGCCATGAGCCTGGACGGACGCACCGCCATGGCCTCGGGCGAAAGTCAGTGGATTACCGGCGAAGCCGCGCGCCGTGATGTGCATCGGCTACGCGCCCGCAGTGCAGCGATAATCACCGGCATTGGCACCGTACTGACGGACGACCCATCACTGACAGCACGACTGGATGACGACGTAGAACAACCGCTGCGGGTGGTGTTAGACAGCCACCTGCAAATGCCGCCAACGGCAAAAATGTTATCACTGTCGGGTCGCACGCTGGTATTAACGGTAAGCACCGACACACAAAAAGCCGCCGCTTTGCGTAACGCAGGTGCAAAAGTTGAAGTTGTGGCATCAATCAATGGTCGTCCGGACTTGTCAGCAGTGCTGGACTGTCTGACCTGTCTTGAAATTAATGAAGTGTTGGTGGAAGCCGGAGCAACGTTGTCGGGAGCCTTTCTGCAAGCAGGCTTGTTCGATGAACTGGTTGTGTATATGGCTCCTTTGTTGATGGGCAGTGAGGCTCGCGGGTTGCTGGATTTACCCGGTGTGGAAAAAATGAGTCAAACGACAAAACTAAAAATAGTGGATATGCGTGCTGTCGGGAGTGACTGGAAAATGATCGTAACATGCAGATAAAAATCAAAAACAACCACGGTTCTACAAATCCTTTTACCCCTGACAGGAAAGAAAAAACAATATTTAACGGAGGAACATCATGGCCATTTATCTGGAATATGAAAGCATCAAGGGAAACGTAACCGCAGAAGGATACACAGACCACATCGCAATCAATGCCGTGGACTTTGGCACCTGCCGGGAAATTTCCATGGAGCCGGGCAAACTCAGTAACCGTGAAGTGGGTCGTCCCATACTGAATGAAGTGAGCTTAAGCAAAACCATTGATGCCTCGGTCAGTCAATTTTTCAGGGCATCTGTTGGCGGTTCTTCAGGAAAAAAAGCCGTGCTCAGGTTTGTGCGCACGGGCAATAACAACGTAGAAGAATTTATGAGTTACACCCTGGAAAACTGCCTGATCAGCCGTTATGACATTGAGGCAGATGACACAGGAGAAATGGAAGAGACCATCTTTCTGAGTTTTTCCCGGATTGTAGTGAGCTACAAAGACCATGATGCCACCAACACCTCTGGCAGCCCGCAGCGAGCAGGATATGACTTGACCACAGCGAAGCCATTGTAACGTGAATCGCGGTATATTTTACGACACGATTGATTACGTCAATGGACAAAATCAGCAGATGGAGAAATAACATGTTGACAGAAGAGGAAAAAAAGACACTCAGGAAAAACCTCATTCGTTATGAGGGGAATGTGCCGCATATGTATCTTGATACAGAAGGGCATGTGACTATTGGTGTGGGGCATTTGGTCCGCAACCTGACAGTGGCGCTGAAGCTGAATTTGGTGGTGGGGAAAACAGGAGCAATCGCGACTAAAGAACAAATAACCGCCGATTATGAGGCAGTTAAAAAACAGTGGAAAGCCGACACAGCAGCTCCTTACTATAAAAAATATACCCAATTGATTATGAAGGAGGTTGAAGTAAAAAGACTGACTAATAAGCACATAAAAAATTTTAATGATGAATTAAAAAGGCTTTTCCCGGATTTTGATGGTTATCCAGCCGAGGTACGGTTGGCTTTGTTGGATATGATTTTTAACTTGGGAATGACAAAGCTAAGAGACTTATTTCCCAAGTTAAATAAAGCGGTCAAGGCAAAAAAATGGGCTGAGGCGGCAGCTGAGTCGCGCCGGAAATTTCCAGTCTCAGATGCTCGCAATAAATATGTTAGAGCACTATTCGAGGATGCGGCTAAGGCTGAAATTAAAAATAGCAAGTAAACATTCATCGAAAAATAAAATACAGGGCCATGGTTGGCACAGAGGATTGGAGAATGAACCTTAAATACAGTGTATTGATGTTTGGTGTTTTGTTGATTATGGGTTGTGCATCCAAAGTTACACTGGCAACAACGGAAGTTTATCCGGTACGGTGGTTCCCGGGGTTTGCCATGGCTGGGTTGTTATTAAAAGAAAAGACCCCCGTGGGTAATCAACAAGATATCAAGGCTTTGTTGAATGAACCCTGGTATATGCCTTTTGAGCTGATCAATTTACAAACGAAAGAAGTATTTAGCGCAGATCGCTGTAGTCAGATCTTGCCGACTATTACGCAGTTGGAGACTGATAAGCCCTACGAATTCCCTCCTTTCATATATTTAACTGCTATGTGTGCAGCTGCGGAATCTATTATTAAAGCACGCCCTGCTCAATACAGTTTCTTATCCAATTTTAAACTGGATGCGGATTTTTCTCGTCATGCACCTAAAAATCTGGCGTTAGTTATCTCTGTCTCTGAATGGAAAAGGATTTTACAAAATACAAAAATTGTGAGCTGGGCGGATGTGGAGACGGTAAAATTTGTCTCAAAAAAGGACGAACATCAGGCGAAATATGATTTGACGGGTGCTTATCAAGAGGTATCTCTTATTGCACGAGGCGATTTTAATTATGACAATATCGAAGACATACTACTTTATGTAAAGGCTCATGTTGTCGATGGGAGTTATGTTTCTTATCGACTTTTCTGGCTCACAAAAACAGATGAAAATAGTTCGCTAACTCTTATCAGAGAATACCCGGTATCCGATTAATAATGACTTGGTTGATGAACGTGAAAAATAGCGTATTGATGTTTGGTATTTTGTTGATGATGGGTTGCACCCTCAAGGGAACACTGCCATCAGCGGACGTTTACCCGGTGCAGTGGTTTCCCGGGTTTGTCATGGCCGAGCAGTTAGCAAAAAAGGTTCCCGTGCATAATCAGCAAGATATCGAGGCATTATTGGATAAATCCTGGGATGAGCCCTTTAAACTGATTAATTTACAAACACAAGAGGTATTCAGTGCGGATCATTGTAGACAAGTCTTGCCGACTATCACGCAGTTGGAGACTTATAAGCCCTTTGAGTTTCCTCCCTTCAGATATTTAATCACTATGTGTGTGGCCACGCAGACTATCTCTAACGCACGCCCTGCCCAATACAGCTTTTTGTTTGATTTCAAGCTGGATGCGAATTTTCCTCTTTATGCACCTAAAAATCTGGCGTTTTTCACGTCCAGTTCCGAATGGCGAGATGTCGCACAAAATAAAACAATTGTCAGTTGGAATCAGGCAAAATCGGTAAAACTTGTTTCAACGGACGGTAACTACCAAGCCAAGTATCAGACTATGACTGGTAGCTCCTATCAAAAGCTATTGCTTATCGCTCGGGGTGATTTTAATCGCGACAATATTGAAGACATATTACTGTTTGCACAAAATAATGTAATCGGTGGAAGTTATGTTGCATATCGACTTTTCTGGCTCACAAAAACAAATGAAAATAGCCCGCTAACCCTCATTAGAGAATATCCGGTATCCGATTAATAATGGCTTGGCCAATGAGCTTTAAAAATAAAGCATTTATGTTTTGTTGTGTATATACTCGTGGCGATTGAGATTCAGGTGTCACTGCACGCCCTCTTTATCCCATGGCTGTGTTGTGAAATTCCTCGCAATAGAACGACTATTACTCGTCATTTCGCCTGGCTATGAAATAAATATGATGCATATTGACACCTGAATCTCAATCGCCACGAGTATAGAATGTATCATGTCTGTTTTTGCGTTGAGATAAATTCAGGTAGGTTAGTTAACGATTTTCATTGGGTGCTTAATTTATATGTTCACCGGAATAATAGAAGCTGTTGGCGAAATTCGTAACCTGACTCCATGCCGTGGTGATTTGCGTGTGGTGGTTGACTGTGGTGACCTTGAAATGGGCGCGGTTG
>JAKISS010000073.1 GCA_021648485.1 Gammaproteobacteria bacterium | reverse complement strand
ACTCCCCGGGGAGCAAGGAATATTCACCCAATTGGCCACCGCCTGGGCTACCAAAATCCGTAGCTTTGAGGTAATACGCCATGTCGCCTTCGTCCATTTCCACCGCCCAACGGCTTGCATCGGAAGGGGTCCAGCCATCGGCGGTGCCATCTTCGAAGCCGTCTGCTGTGCGATAAGTAAAGGTCTGACTACTTTGGCTGGCAATGATATTCGCGGGTTGTGCCAAGTCTTGTATATTGCTGACCAGTATTGTGTAGGTCGTATCTTCGGTGAGCGGCGGGTTGACTAGCAAACTGACAGCACGACCATTCTCATTCAACGTGGCAGATGTTACAGCAATGCCGGAATCCATTTGATAATTGACACCGTTTTCGGCGCTGTCGGCATTGACTGCTTCACTGAACAAAATATCGACGCGGGTACCGCTAAGCGCCAGTGCTGAGGTCAGTGTTGGCGCAGTAGAGTCCAGCAACACAGTCAACACTGCCTCATTGCTGCTAACGTTTCCCTCGCTGTTAGTGATCTGGCAGCTATAAGCAACGCCATTGTCCGACGAACTGGCACCGACCACCGTATAACTGCTGCTGTTGGCACCAACAGGACTATTACCACGGTACCATTGATAAGCCAGCGGGCCACTCCCCGCTGCAACCACGCTAAAACGGGCATCTTCGCCTTCAGTCACCGTTACAGAAACCGGCTGCGCCACAATACTTGGCGCAACAAGCGCCAAATCCTGACCCTGGTAAGCATGTGTCAGAGTCACAACACCCAACGCCCACATGTTCATCCCCATTGGGCGTCCCCATCGGTTCACTACACCCAGGTAGGCAGGATCCTGCCACATTGAATAAGCCAGCTCATAAATACCAACGCCACTGTTTGCATTAATAGTATTACCCGACGGATTCTTGCCCCATTTCCACGAAGCAGGGTTCATCACATAAGGCACATGAAAATCCAGTGCCGTCTTTAAGCCAATGGGTTTCCCACCAGGGTCCTCACCCAGGTAGTTGTAAAGATCTACACCATGGTGACGGGCAACTTCCGCTGTCAATGTCATAGCGTGAATTGCATACATTGAATATCCAAGACCAGCCCAGCCATTAGTACGCCCACTTTCCTGCTGCATGCGGCCGGACCAATGAACCTGCCCGGGGATTGCATTGCGAAAATTCTCAAATGAGGTGTTCAAAAGCGCCTCGTCGCCCGTAAACGCACCAGCGATACTAAGAAAAGCATTTCGCCAATTCTCAAAGTTATTATTGACCGTGCCAAAGGTCTTAGCCTCCTGACCAAGACTCAGCACCCACGCCTTGAATGCATCTCTGTCCTCTTTTCGCCAGTCGGGGTAATTCCAGGCTAAGTCAACACCATAAATCACAGCAGTCATTGTTCCCCAAAGATCCATGCGCGACTGATTGTTGCTGAATTCCGGCAACATACCGGTTACCGGATCAAGAGCCCAAACACGCACCAGTTCAATGAGCTTTTCGGCATATTGACTATCCCCGGTAAACGCATACGCCATTCCCAGATCGCGTACTCCTATCCCTAATGGCTTGGCAGCCTTTTCCCAATCGTATCGATCCGCTGCACCGTTATAGAATGCGCCTGTGCAAAAAACTCTACTGCCTCCGCAGCTGTTGCTACCGCCAAATGTTACACTCACAGGCTTAAGACCTAATGCGGCATCTGCCTGTTCCAGCATTTTTCTTGCTGCACTTTTCCAGGGTTCTTCGCCCGAAACCGTAACCACGCCATTGTTTTCCGTAATGCTGATTTTGGCTTTGATTGCAGCAATTTCTTGCGCATTTATCAGAATATTCGGATGTTGTTCATGGGCAATAGCCGCTGTCATGCTGCCCGCTAAAAATATATTTACCAGCAATACAGCCCGGAGTGTTTTACCAAAAAGCCTCACAATACTTTTGGCTTTCACTTGATATGTCCGTGAGCGCAAGCTCAGTGAAAAAGATGTCATCGATAAGAACCTCAAAAATTTGTTAGCTGGCAAAGCAAAAATAACAAAGCATGTGTATGTAGTGTCCAACTTCAGGTATCGAAAATTAGCTGATGTATTGTGTGAGCAAGGTCACTTTTGAATACTGGACTCCTGACAGCGAACCAGAAATGAGAACACAGTCACAATTGTGAAACAGCCTCTCCCGTGACTCTCTATTTCCCATTCAGAGCCAAAAATCAGGGTATCAATGTTTTGCCCAACGATCACTTTTTAGCGACCTTCGATCCTTCCTTGCTTAACAGGCACGTTTGGAAGCAACGGCTTCTGTGCAAGCTCGGGAAACCATGCAGCACCGTCGCGTCCTCCTTCATAGGCACCACGATACATGCCTGAACGCGGAGCACCGTCAAAATCCCGCCCCCAGTCCTCGAAACGCATAAATGGCGACATGTCAATTGGAGAGCCTCTCAACTTTGCAGGTTTGGGAAAAAAATCCAGCTCTCCCGGCTCATCCCGCGGACTCCCTAACAACGATGAAGCCGAACGATAGGTTCCAGCAAAGTTGTCCTGTTTTTGCACCGAAGGAGTCAATCGTAACGGCGTAGACGCAAACACTGCGTTTGCAACTACCCGCTGTGCATAATCTGCAACACCGTGCTGCACCCTGATACCAGTATTGCGCGCCACAATAGTATTTTGAAAAATATCGATTCGCCGGGGTTTATCGTTATGTTTTTGTATATTCAACGCAGAACCGACATCATTAACCAGTAGATTATTATAAAAAGCAATATGCCCTTCACCCTGAAACAGGGCTTCGCTGGGATTCTGGTAGAAGAAGTTGCCATACACCAGATATTGATCATCCTGCCCCTCTCCTCGCAAAGGCCAATGCCCCAGCAAGACGTTGGGGCGAGCCCAGCGGTCATTCATGGCTGCATTTTCAGCCTTGCTGAACACGTTGTGACGAATGATGGTTGTATTTTGTCCCTTCGGAAACCCGACACCCTGGGGGCGTGGCTTCTGGTGTTTGATTTGCAGGTTATAACCCAGCGTGTGTAACACCACATTACCCTCGATCAATCCTGCCACAAACGGGGCAGCGCCATTGGAATTACCCAGATACATTCCGGTACCTGCACCAACAATCAGGTTCTTGCGAATAACCCAGTTCCAGGCAGGACCGCGCGTAGCAATTCCGACCGTTAATTGGCTGCCACCGTAGCGAAGAATCTTGAGGTTTTCGATAGTAATGTGATGGGTGATGCCGCGTGCATTGACGGCATCAATATCCGCTATCCCCATACCATCCAGTTTCAAGTTACGAACAGTGACGTAACTCGAATCTTTAATTTGTATGGTATTTCTGGATTTATTCTGACTACCGAGAAAAATGGCAGGAAACCCTTCCTCAGGCCCAGTGATAATAACAGGCTCCCCAGCCCGTCCGTGCAGACGGGTTATCGACAACCCCTCTTCGTAGGTACCGGAACGCAACGAAAGCGTGTCCCCTGGTTTAAGCAGGCCTAGCATTGAGCGGTAGGTTGCAGGGTCGGCAGAAAAAATCTGCGCCTGTGCCCCATGCCATGGGAAGAGCAACGCCAATATGACAAATAACGGCCAGAAGCTCCTCGTTCCGTCCCCGCCAAAACAATCCGCACTGAATATTCGCATTTTCACAAGTAAGTCCATTCCAGTGTAATGTGCCAAATTCCATGCGCATCATAACGGCCGAAGCCCGAATAGCCTACTTATTATCGATGTTAAATCTCTGCATAGACATCCGCTAGCGATCAAAATACTATTTCATAATCAAGTTTTCCGGATACAAATAAATACTGGCCGACACAATGATCGAATTGGTCGATATTCATACAGGCAGAACATCATCCTAAATTAATCAGTTAAACCGTAGCGAGAGCGACTAAGGTGCGGAAGATAAAGCATTTTTCAGGTTATTTTGGACGAAAGCGTATCACCCATACGGTGAGTTCAACATGTTCTGAAAAATGCTTTAGATTCTGTGCCTTAGGCGCTCGCAGTAGATTTAACTGATTAATTTAGGATCATGCGCACGGCAAAGAATCCACCCTCTCTTTTTAAACGATTCTCTCCTGTTTGCGTTAGATTTTAGTAGTAACTATGTTTTTCGAATATTAATTGGAAGCTGGCTATTAATTCATATTTAAAGGAACAGGGTTACTACCAGCTCCGGAACTCGGATTCATATCTGTAAGCGCTCAATAAACCCCACCTAAAACTCCATTCCTCATACGGCTACCGTGCCGTTTTCTCCACCCATAAGGAAAACGACATGACTTCAGAAACCAAGCATAACTTCTGGCAGCAGCATATTGCGGGCTGGCGTCAAAGCAAACTTTCTCAGAAAACCTATTGCACACAACAGAGGCTTGAGCTTTGCCAGCTTCGGCTATTGGCGCACCCGATTGAATCGCAATACAGAAACACCAGGGAAATTCATTCCGATAAACATCACTGGGACATCGACCTCGGTGAATGTGTTTCTACCCGCCGGGCCTCGTCTGGAATTCCCTACCCATGTATTGGCAGAGGTATTACCGGTGATTGTTCGTTCTGTACAGGATGCGTCCTGATGTTACGCCTGGGCAACCACCAACTTGCAACAAACAGAAACTCGGCTTAAATTATGACATGGCCAACCCTGTTTCGGCGTCGCAACACAGGCAACAGAGCCGCCAACATCAACAATCCCAGCGGACTGTGACTACCGCCGCCTCCACTGGAACCTTCATTAGTTGAGCCTCCTCCTGTAGAGCCTCCTCCTGTAGAGCCTCCTCCTGTAGAGCCTCCTCCTGTAGAGCCTCCTCCTGTAGAGCCTCCTCCTGTAGAGCCTCCACCTGTTGAGCCGCCTCCAGTAGAACCGCCACCACTAGAGCCACCACCGGATACTGCACCCGTTACGCTCACATCATCAAAATAGGCGGAATCATTGTAACTGCCGACACCGACTTTACCGGCACCCAGGCTGCTGTCATTGGCCGTCAAAATAAGGCTACCATCAAAACGGACGCTGATTTCACTTCCCGTGCGGTTAACTTCAATACTGTGGTACGCGTTATCATTCAACCAGTCACCACTGTCAGCCGTCGCTAACAGCGTACGACTGCCATCACTCACTTTGAACAATTGGTTATAATCCGGGTTATTGTTAAATAACATGTAGTAGTAACGACCAGAATCCTGAAACCCAAACACCACAGCGTAATCAGCTGTCGCATTGACTGCCACATCGTCACCCAACCTGGCCTGTACCCTGATGGTAAAATCGCCATACTCCCCGGGGAGCAAGGAATATTCACCCAGCCGGCCACCGCCTGGGCTACCGAAATCTGTTGTATTAAGGTAATACGCCATGTCACCTTCGTCTGTTGTTACTTCCCAGTTAACGGTATTCAGACTGTTCCAACCATCGGCAACGCCATCTTCGAATCCATCTGTTGAACCTCCTCCAGTTGAGCCCCCACCAGTTGAGCCCCCACCAGTTGAACCTCCACCAGTTGAACCTCCACCAGTTGACCCTCCACCAGCTGACCCTCCACCAGTTGAACCTCCACCAGTTGAACCTCCACCAGTTGAACCTCCACCAGTTGAACCTCCACCAGTTGAACCTCCACCAGTTGAACCTCCACCAGTTGAGCCCCCACTTATGGAACTACCTGCCATGCGCAGCAATGCACGTCCTGTTACCGTTTTGCGAGTACGGTTGGCAGCAGCTTCACCAGGACGCACTCTGCTCCAACTTCGGTCAGGTTTATCCCAGATTTCCAGCGTGATTGTGACATCATCAGCATTGCTTTCGGTCACTGTGTCAGGCAAAGGTACGCTGATAACATCCGGCGTACCTGTCACCTGAGGAGTAATATCATCACCATTGGCCATTACCACTTTAAAACGGGCAAAATCCAGCGGAGAGTCATCCCACAACCCCACCAAAACACTGTCCACACTGGAGGCACTGCCCACAGGTGTGAGGGTCATCACCGGGCGCATCATGTCATCATGTACATTCAATTTAGGCGCACCAATATCCAGCCAGCGTGCAATCAGGCGTTTTTCAGCTTCCGGCATACCGGACACATAGGCCAGGTGCTCGCTCACCTTGGGCCAGATTTCCGGGTATTCATATCCCTTAGTATCCACTATAACGCCGCTACCCTCTGGTGGCAGGCCAGTGACAGGATCACGACCATCCAGACGCTCACCATAGAGAGCCCACACCAGCATGCTGGAACGTGCGCTGTTAACGGAGACCCACCGTGAAGGCGTGCAACATCGGTTACCATTACGCGAGGTTATGCGATCCCTGTTTGGTACATCAAGATCCGTGAGGCCATCACCGGATTTGAAACCAGAGTTGATAACTACACCATCTTCGCGTGTGTATTTATTCTTGGTAAGCAATTCATAAGTGCGATTACTGCCATCCAGGCGCAGACCGGTAAGTTGCTGAGCTGATTTATCTTCCGCATGACAAGAAGCACAGCGATTTTGCACAATCTCCGCAATGTTGTTATCCCAATCCACAGCAAAGGAGCGCCGAGCCATGACCCCTGCCTCTCCAGGATAAGTGGCCCGGGCAGTGGCAACAACGGGATCACCCTTGTCTTCTCCCACAAACAATGGGGCACTGGTACCGGTAAAGTCACCAAACTCGCTGGTATTACCCTTGGCCAGTGAATTCAGGGTATCCATACCTTCACGGGTGTGAACATGACAACCTGAGCAAAACTGTTGCTCACCCCGCATGACTGAACGTGACGCAGTTTCGATATCCAGCGCCATGCCACGTTTGTCGATAGTCTGCATCAGGAAAGGTGTGTCAGCGGGCACCCTTACAATAAAACTGGTATCCGGATTGCCCTGAGCATCGACAGGCTCCACGCCTTCCGCATCAGGTTTGCGCACCGGATACTCACCAAGAATGCGCAAGTGATGCTGCTGGCGACCGGACCATTTTTCATCGCTCCTGTAAGCCTCCTTGGGAATATTCGGCACTGGCATGAGAACCCGTATGCCGTAAATTTCATCATTGTCGAAAATAGCCAGCTCAGCACCACTGACCGCCAGGTTCATGTAAGTACGTCCCGACATGGTACCGCCGCCATCTTTCATATTCCACGGCGTGCCATTGAGCGAGAGGGTTTCCCGGTCGTACATGGAAGCTGCGCCGGTCAGTCCGTAGGGTGCGCCAGCAGGCAGGCGTGGATCCTGATCACCATTATTGCTGGTGGGTAGTCGTTCGCCATCGGGATCAGGACGAGGAATGCCATAGATATCCTGATAACTCACCACAGCACGCGGCATGATTTCGTGGTATTGAGGGAAATCCACGACGACCTGGGCATCATCCGCAATGTGCCCTATCTGACGGGTACTGTTGGGCTCCAGCGGCAGCAGCCAGATGCCCGCATCCTTGCCAATGACCTCCTTGACAGCCTCCAGCGTCGTGTCCCGAAACACAGAACTGTCAATAGTGGAAGCACCGCCTATTGCGTAGGTGGCCAGCAAATCATTATCAGGTGCCGCAGCAGGATGAGTGAAACGACCGCTCATGACAACAGTACGACCATCCACCGGGTGTACGAAATAATCCGCGCTATTTTTATAACGAGGCATTTGAGTATCACCGGCACCCGCCTGCGGTGTCAGACGAAACTGTCCGGGACGGGCGAACGGTAACAGCTGGTTCCCTGTTCTCCAGGTATCCGGCAATGTGGCAAGTACATCAGCCGCCACACCGACAGAAATGGCCCGATGCACAAAATCCGGCCCCGGCGGATTCACCGGAAAACGCTCAAATGCACCCAGCCCGGTCTGCTGATGGTTGTAATACAAGGTGGTAACGATGTCGCCATCCGACAGCTGGGTAGTGTAATGATACGACCATTTCGTGGGATCATTTTTGCCCGCAAAGATAAACGGCGCGGAACCATCGGGATTAATTTCAAATAAAGAGAAATTATTATTGGTCACACGTTGCAGCATGCGATCAAAGTTAGTGTAAACAATGCGCCCATCCATCAAGGTGATGGGGTGCAGCTGGTTTGCCATGGCGCGATGACTCAGGACTTCCATATTTTTTCCATCACGCTCCATCGCAAACAACTGGAACATGCCAAAACCCTGCTCACGATTACTGGTAAAACCAATGCGACCATCGGGCATAAAAAACGGGCCGGTATCCATCACTGGAATATTGGCACTCCACTCCTCATCCTTGCCCGGGTGCGCACGGCCAGCAAACATCTTGCTGTCAGGCGACACCTGCACATTTTCACCTGTGAGCAAATCGTACATAAAAACCAATGCTGGCGCGTCATAAGGTTTAAAATTGACATGATCCATAACGGCAAAATAGTTCTTGTTGGAACCAAGCTTGCCTTCAGGGTCAAGCTTCATAAAGCTCTGCCTGCCGATACCAGCAAGCTGCCGAATACCCAGGTCAGTCACAAAGGTGCGGGTATCAATGAATTTGGTGTACACCACATAACGACCATCGAAGGAGACATTAGGGTCCACCACCGAGCACACGGGGCTTGAGGTGTCATCTTCGTTGCAGTCAACCAGCACAGTCTCTGCGGCAGGATCACCGGGTGTCATGCCGGAGTCATGCAAAACCAGATCACAACCAGGCTGGTGATAAACGTTGTTGTTGGCCGACAGCCACAGGTCATTAACACCGTTCCAGTTCAGTAATTGCTGTGGGGTAGCGCCAGAGGTGGGGCGCAAAACCGGCTCTTTGCCCCTTGGGCAGCGCACATACACCACATCGTAATCAATCTCAGCAAACCGGGCCTGATGTTGTGCCGCAGATGCCGTTTCAGGCAGGCTCAAACCTGCTAAAATGCCGAAGATGAGCCATGCGGGTAAAAAATAGTTAATCATATTAAATGGGGCCATATTAAAAAGGGACTTATATTTGAAAGGATTCATGCTAGCCAATCTCCATACCTGCTAACGCAGCAAAAGAGTGCCGGGTTCCCATGCATAATCATCTCGCATGTATTTATTTGTTTTGAGAGGTGCCGTTCCAAACGTGGCAAGCTGTACTGAGACTTGATATATCGTACTTGATGTGCAAATGATTATCTCAACGAAAAATGACACGCACTCTGCTAATCGCCTCCACACACCGAACCTTGACCATGACCAAACAATTTTGCGACCCGCACCACACTCTCACCCAGGCCAACAGGCTCAGCGGGGCATTTAAAAAACGGCTGAGCCAAGTCAGTGCGGCATAAAACGCCTGGACGGAAATACGAAATCTGTGGCCCATTTAACACAATTACCCCCAAAGGGGCGGGTGAATTTTCCGATAGATGAATGGAACAACACCACCGCTGTTTCACGTTAGGCATTGTAAGGATGATGAAGGAGGCTGACCTCGTACGAGTTTACGGCAACCTTATTTTTGGATCAAAAAGGAAAACCAAACCTTGGCGCGCTGTTACTCCACACATGAACTCGAAGCCTTGGCAAATCAGCACAATTTCTGCATGGCACTCGCTCCGCACTGCTTTTCACTGATCGCAGTTTGCAGCGTAATGCAATAACAACATATTGATACAGGACAGTAACACGTAATGAAATCAGCCAACCAAAATCTGACGGGCAAAATTTGTACAATTCTCATGTTCAGCGCCATCCTCAGCGCATGTGGCGGCACTGACGCGAAAAAGGACAATGACGATACAACACCCATCTTGTGGGAGTTCTCCGATATTCAAGTTACCGAGGGTAATTCAGGGATGACGGCAGCAACATTCAAAATTGTCCTGTCTGCCCCCAGCACCGACACCATTACCGTCGATTACGCAACCAGTGACGATACGGCTACCGCACCCGATGATTATCAGAGCAAAAGCGGCACGTTGTCCTTTGCGCCCGGAGAAACTGAAAAAACGGTAACGGTAAATATAGTTGCGGATACTACCCCGGAACCTGATGAAAAATTCAAACTGACCTTGTCCAGCCCCGACCTCGATAGTACCGACCCGGGCAACACTGTTGCTGCCTGGGCAACCATTGAGGATGACGACAATGTCGGCACACTCCCCACACTACAAGTAAGAGACATCAATATCATTGAAGGCAATTCAGGTATTACGGCAGCAATGTTCAACGTCACCCTGTCTGCCAGCAGCACCGATACCGTCACTGTCGATTACGCAACCAGTAACGATAGCGCTACCGAACCCGATGATTATCAGAGCAAAAGCGGCAAGTTGTCCTTTGCGCCCGGAGAGACTGACAAGACGGTAACGGTAAATGTGGTTGCTGATACCACCCCGGAACCCGATGAACAATTCAAGCTGACTCTGTCAAACCCCGGCAATGCCGACCTGGACAGCGACAATGCTGTTGCCTCGGCAACCATTGTCAATGACGACAATGTCGGCACACTCCCGACACTGCAAGTGAGAGACATCAATATCATTGAAGGCAATTCAGGCATTACGGCGGCAACATTCAATGTCACCCTGTCTGCCAGCAGCACCGATACCGTTACCGTCGATTACGCAACCAGTAACGATAGCGCTACCGAACCCGATGACTATCAAAGTAAAAACGGTACCTTGTCCTTTGCCCCCGGAGAAACTGACAAGACGGTAACGATAAATGTGATTGGTGATACTGTCGCAGAATTCAATGAGAGATTCAGGCTGGCCTTATCCAACCCCGCCAATGCTGACCTGAGTAATAATGCTGTTGGTTTCGCAACCATCACCAACGACGATACAGATTCGACAGCATTACTGTCCAATCCCGGCCCACAGTCTTTTGATGAGGAACAGGCATATACCATTGATATCACCGCTCGACCGGGTGCCCGAATCTTTGTCAGCGGCATGCCACCCGGCATGCACTGGGATGAAGTTGCCCGCCGCTTTGATTTTCGCCCAGATTTTATCCAGGGAGGAAAGTCATGGCAGGTAACAATGGAGGCCGTAGACGCTACGGAAAGTGAAACCCAAATATTCACGGTAACAGTCAACAATACCATCCAGCCGCCTTGGCCCACATTCATCAGTTCCGAAGACCTCTATAGGGTCACTAAGCTGAAAATGAAGCAAGTAACCGATGGCTTTCTGGACAGTCCCGGTTATGCAGGGCGCGAATTCACAGCGAACCTGGCCATACCCACAAAGGCAAGTGCGACCAACCGGCTCCCCGTGCGGATTGGCTTGCATGGTTTTGGTGGCAGCCCCGGCACAGTAGGCAGGGAAAGCTACTTTGGTATTGCGCCCCACGATGCCAATAATACATGGTGGACGGGCTACAATGAGTGGCTCCCGGATGGTGATAGAACCAATGGCAGCAATCCCAATTACACCCAGCGCAGAGTCATGCACCTGCTCTCTTACCTGCTGGAAAACTGCCCAGGCTTACCGATAGAGGTGGGGCCCTGCCCTGGTGCTGACCCGGATCGTGTTGCGGTTTCAGGTCAGTCCATGGGAGGCACCGGCAGTCTTTTCCTGGCAATTAACTACGGCCGTCACTTTACAGAAATTCTCCCACGCATTGGTGGAACGACTCCCCACTTTTTAAGCCCTGGACAACAGGCCGGGCTTAGTTCTTATTGGGGTTCAAAAGAACTTGGATTGCCCGGGAATGACAAAGGAACAAATACTTGGAATTTGTACGATGCCAGTCGCGCCGCCCTCAACAATAAAGACTTCCGAAATCTCCACTTTAGTACAATAAGCGGGAAAAATGATCCTGTCATCAGCTTTGATGCAATGGTAAGGGAAAGCCCGGTTACGGGTATTTCTTTCCTGTCAGCACTGCAACAAGAAGGAGTCGGACACCTTAGCGCCTGGGATCAACGGGCTCACACTGGTCAAGATAGCCCGCTTAGCGCGGACTGGTGGAAGGAGCTAGCGCTGGACGCAACGTCCTTTCTGAGGAGGGGCTTAGCATTCCCCGCTTTTTCCAACGGTTCAGCAGACGATGATGCGGGTGAACCCGATGGTCTGGGTGGATATACAGGTGCATTGAGAGGCGCTATAAATCGCTATCTGCGATGGGATAGTGCAAATATCATCGATACACGCGACCAGCTAAGCATGCCTGTAAGAGTGGACATAGACACCACCGGATCACCACCTGCTGATCCTGCCTACCCACCACGCGATAATAAATACTACGGCTCACTACCCATTACTGCGGATGTGACCATACGTCGTATTCAACAATTCCAGATGCTGCCAGGGGAGGCCATCAACTGGAGTTATAACGGAAAATCGGGGACAGTCTCCGCTAATGATGACGGCTCAGTAACCGTGCGAAACCTGGAAATGACGACAAGTTTCACCCCGCTTGTTTTTACCCGGCCCTGACAAACCACTGATCACCAATGAAAACCAGACGCAAACACACTCCCCCGCAGCAAACTGCGGGGAATTCAGCCTGGAGACATTGAACCTTCATGAGAGCACAGCATAAAGTTGTTCCTTTATTACTGTGAAAACCCCTTTTTATCAATACGAAACCTGAATGGTTTGATGCCTGCGACTGGCTGTATTTCTATCACCGTGGAAACCGCTGTCCAGTTACTTTTTTCAAAGGCCTTGCGTGATGAATGATTGGAATGCCAAATTCGCGCAAAAAGATTGGTAAACCCTTGTTTCATCATGACATGAGCAGAATGCTGGATCAGCATAGATGCAATCCCTTTTCCTCTCATCTCCGGCAGTGTGTAAAGTTGAACAAGCTTTGCTTCTTTTTCTTTTAAAGGCCAGAAGTTTCGTGTCAAATATCTGTCACCATACCAATACACACAAAGTGCAACGATACGCCCATCAACAATGCAGGCAAAAATACAAGCCCCCTCTCCGCCATACCACGCCTGCTCATTAATAAGTGCATCATCACTGCTCATGATATCTTCGCTAGTCATCAGGCGGAGTTCATAATTTTTCCGGGGAAGGTTCAGATTTTCCGGAATGCCGTTACACTTATAAATAACAAAAACACTATAATTCAGAATTGTATGAACAATATTTTTTGCGTTTTTAATCAGCGAATTAATCATTGGGCTATATCGAAATCACCCGTTACTTTTAAATCTGATCATTTTTATGATCTTTGACTTTAGATTTGCCCGTTCCAAAAGGTTCCCAAGTATTTTGGATGATCTATTGACTGCATTGTGGCTTTTCACCAGCAGCCATGCGCTGATACTTTTGGGGAATATATAAACATTGCCGCACAACAGACTTCCCGTCGAATATAACCGTTTATGCGCCGACTGCCCCTCAGTAAAATCAAAGTATCTGAATTTCTTCTCGCCAAGAATATCTTCAAATGCAAACCAGTGAAGAATCGTACCGACGGACCATTTAATATATTCCGGGTTATAACCTAAATACTCGTATAACAATACTTCATCCCGAACAGGGCAATACATATAAGCAACAGGCTTATCACCATCAAATAATAAATAGCCTCTAACGTTGTCATCTTTGGCCAAGTTCGCCATTGTTTTCTGAAATTGCTCTGTATCCGGCAAACCGGAATCCAATAGTTTTTCCTGATAGCTTTTACTCGACACTTCACGGGCACCGCGATAAAACTCGGCCAACTCATCAACTGTCCGATAACTTTGCCAATTCATATTTCCATTACACTTAGCCGTAAATTTTTTTATTTTTCTCCTGATGGTAGACCGGGTTTTGGATGAGAATTTTGCGGTATATTCCTCAAAGGTTTGCTGTAAATCAATATAATATCTGCTGAATTGATCAGCAACATAATATATATATCCATCCTCTACCCTATAAACAGGCTGTATAGAAGGAAGAGGAATGGATCGCATAAGATAACCTTTTTCCTTGCCCGCTAACGTTACATCCGGGAACGGGATTCTTTCAGGGGGACTGTTTTCAGAAATAATTTTAAACCGCAGAATCTTTAACACGATATTACGCTTGAATAACGTCAAGTCACTCAGCATATATTTGAAGGGTACCTCACCTGTTATCCACTCATTTTTCATGCGTACCTACTCCAAACCTGTTCCAAAACTCTTAACCCCGTTGTCCATACCGGAGACCTTAAGGGTAAAGGCTGCTCCGACACGTTATCAACAGTAAAGTCTGAAAACCCTTCAACACTGAAACAATCCCTGTTTTTATCCAGGAATGCGCATAATTTTCGAAACCGCTTAATGACAACGGGATTGGGCCGGGTACATGATTTATCCAGTAATTCAAAACTGTGGGACAGGATAACAACCTCTTTCCTGCCTTCCTCAAGGCTTTTCCACAATATGCCTTCCAGTTCGCTTGAGGAACATGCGCATAACTGGGTATGCCGCAAATGATCCCGCCAATCATAAAAAACAGTCATTGGTACTTCATATACTCCGTCATGAACAAGAGGCTCTGTCACGATATGACCCGGCATTAAGCCACTATCAAGCCCCATTAGTGTTGCGTTATAACTACTGTCAACACGAATACCCGCCTCACGAAGCGCGGACAGCGTGTGGACATTGAAACCAAAACTGCCTGCTCTAAATGCATTTATATGCGCCACCCCTGCTTGATTCAGCAGATTTTTTCCGGTCTCAACGAGGACTTTTTGCTCATCAGGCAGAAAGTGCCTGAGATGCTGGCGCTTCTCTGTGATATTGGGTAGCGGTGAAACTTTTGCTTCATCAACCCATTCGGTATGCAAGTGAAGTTCTACGGGTTGATTTTTTTCCATTATCAACCCGGTTATCTCGGCAAGGGAATCCGCACCAAATCTCAGGGAAAACAAAGGTTCGACAAAAAAAACGCCTGTTAGCCCGTGATCATTTAACACGTCCAGCTTGTAGGGTAGCCCGTAGTTTCCTTTTTTTGTTGGTCCGTGAATGTAACGCTGAAATGCGGCGTTAAACTTATTGTCAATATCATTCCAGCCGTCACACCATATTTCGACATCAACTGTAAAATACACTTTTACCATGTTATTCCTCGTGCAGGATAATTGACCACCGCAGGCACCCAAAAAGTACAGTGCTGTATGTTACAAGGAGTGTACCTGAGTCGCACGATTCTTTTTTCATCAAGATCTTTCACATAACGGTAATCGTATATTATCAATTAAATACCGCTGCACACACAAACACTGCGAATCAAACGAAAGTCATACCGCTACTGCCGAATATTTGCACAACATTTAACCCTTAAACCCCCGGAAAGAGGGCTTGCTTTTAGCACAGCACGTCAATGTTGAGATACCCGTGAAAAACAGGCAATTGCGTCACCGGCAGTGAAGCACAGATTAAACGATATGTTGATGCAAAAACGTCCGCACAAGCTCGTTACGCAGTCACCTCAACAAACTCCAGAGTATTGCCATCCGGGTCACGGCAAAACAAGGCCTGTCGCCCGGATTTGCTGCGGGTAATTTTAATCCCTGCTGCTTCCAGCGCTGTGCTCAATACATCCAGCTTGTCTATTGCAAAGGCCGCATGCCGGTCTCTGCCGCCATGTGCCGGGCGGCCTGTCACCGGGTCCGGGTTTGGCAATTCCAGTAAATGAATCTGTTGACCACCGCCACAATCCAGCCATACACCGGGATACCCCAGATCCGGGCGATGATGATTTATCTCCAAACCCAGCACATCACAATAAAACCGCAGTGCGCACTTTATATCCGCGACAATAAAACTCACATGCAAAATACCATACATTATTTTTTCCTTTATTATTTTTGCGGACTGCCATCACTACTGCCCTGCACCGACAGATACGCAGCAAGAACAATCAGCGCCCCGCCAAACCATTCTATGGTTGTCACAATTTCATTGGTCAGTAATTGCGATGACACCGCACCCGCTACCAGCTCAAACAATAAAATCACCGCCGAGCGATGTACCGGCATTTTTTCCACGCCGTAAATCAGCGCCAGTGAAGCACCGAGAATACCAAGACCGCCCAAGGCCACTGCACCGATCCAGGCACCACTGGAAATCGCTGGCAGCGGTGCCTGCGTGAGCAATAACCAGATTCCGGCCACAACCACTACCCCCCACCAGGTCACCGCCGCCTTGATGGTGGTGGGCATATGTTTTAATCGCCGCACCGCTACATTGGAAAACGAAAAACCGATACCCGCACTGATGGCCAGCCAGTCGGCCTGGTTCTGTGGCCAGGGAAACCCCATCTGTGGATTCCACAGCATCAGTAATGCACCAATCATGGCCACCACTAATGTGGCCAGACCGAAACGCGAAGGCCGTTCTCCCAGCCACCACCATGCCAGCAAGGTACTCCACAGTGGCGACAGGTAAAACAACAGCAATACGCGCACCACATTGCCATCCAGTATGGCGAGCACAAACGCCGTATTCAGCCAGCCATTGGCCAGCGCAATAAGCAGCAACAGGCCGGGCTGCTCCCATAGCACGCGACGGTGCGGCCATGCCAGCCATAACCCCGGCAACGCTGCCACGGTAAAAATCACCCAGGTTGTCCATAATCCGCTAAGACCTGCTGCTTCCAACAGACGCAGCGGATACCACACCACGCCCCAAAAAGTGGCGGCCCACAGCAATAATAATACCGGACCCATTGTGCCGCCTTTCAATACGTTAGCCCCCAAAGCGATGAGTCCGATTGTCATTTTTCATGTATATTCCCTTTGATTTGTCGCGGTGTACCCGCTCTCGTTCTCCGGTATACTACACGGCTTGTTTTTCCTGGCCTTGAATTAATAAAGCGAACATGAATCCAGACCTCCATCGGCTACATCCGTACCCGTTCGAAAAGCTGCGGGCGTTGAACGACGGT
>JAKISS010000072.1 GCA_021648485.1 Gammaproteobacteria bacterium | reverse complement strand
TAGGGTCAGTGTTTCCCCGTGTGCCCAAACCCCCCTTCGCCACGCTTACTTTTATCAAAGCTGTCAACGATCTCAAAACTGGCTTGCACTACGGGCACAAATACCATTTGTGCGATGCGTTCACCTTGATTGATGGTGAAGGTTTTATCGCCACGGTTCCAGCAGGATACAAACAGCTGTCCTTGATAGTCTGAGTCAATAAGTCCGGTAAGGTTGCCGAGCACGATACCGTGTTTATGACCGAGGCCTGAGCGCGGTAATAACACGGCGGCCAGTTTTGGGTCACCAATATGAATGGCAATGCCGGTGGGAATCAAGTGGGTTTCCCCGGGTTTTATTTCCAGGGCTTCATCAATACAGGCACGCAGGTCCATTCCGGCAGAGCCGTCGGTGGCGTAATGAGGCAGTTCGATTTCTTTGCCAATGCGTGAGTCGAGAATTTGTAGTTGAATTTGTGTCATATGTGGGCGCTCTTATTTTAATGTCATTCAATGAGGGGTTAAACATCCCACGTTTTAGACGGCATAGTTGCCGTTACTCTCTCCCCTTGAGGGGGGAGGGTTGGAGAGTGGGATGAAAATTGCATCGTGGTTTTATTGAACCACATCAATTGACAACCATCATGATGAAGTTATTTTTTTTCTGTGAGGTTAACGTTGCCACCTACCATTACTGTGGCCATTTTGTTCAGATGAATACGTTTCTGAAAGGCATTTTTAATGTCGTCCAGGGTAACGGCTTGCACCCGTTCATTAAAGGTGTCGAGGTAGTCCATGGGTAGTTGATAAAAACCGATCATGCCGATGTAGTCGATGATTTTTTTATTGCTGGAAATGCGCAACGGAAAACCACCGGTGATGTTTTTCTTCGCGGCGTCCAGTTCTTCTGCTGTGGGTCCTTCTTTTATAAATGTGCCAATGGTTTCGCGCAGCACGTTCAATGCTTCGTCGGCAGATTCATTTCTGGTTTGCAGGCCGATGGTGAAGGGGCCGTTTTGTTGCATGGGGACAAAGTAGCTGTAGCTGCTGTAAGCCAGTCCGCGTTTTTCACGTATTTCGTTGGAGAGGCGTGCCACCAGTCCACTGCCTCCCAGGATGTGGTTGCCGACATAGAGGGCAAAATAATCGGGGTCGCCGCGTTTCATGCCGGGCTGGCCGACCAGAATATGTGTTTGTGCGGAGGGGTGATCTATGCGGATTTCTTCGCCGTCTGTCAGTGCTTCGACGGGAGGTATGTTGTCCGCAGGTTCGCCTTCCGGCAGTTTGGCCATCAGGGTTTGTGCGAGTTTTTCGGCATCGGTGCGGGATAAATCACCGACGATGGCCAGTATTGCGTTGCTGCCCACGTAATATTTGTCATAAAATGTCTTGAGTTTTGCGGTGTCCAGTTCGTTGATGCCGGTTTCTGTGCCGGTGGGTTGATTACGGTAGGGGTGCTTGGTGTAAAGGGCGTTAAAAAAGGTTTTATTAGCCAGTTTGCCGGGTGATTGTTTGTTTTGCTTGAGTGTCGTCAGCAGACGGCCACGTTCGCGTTCAAAGGCGGCTTTGGGGAAGTCCGGTTGGGTGAGAATGGTGGTCAGTGTATTGACGGCGCTGTCGAATATTTTTTTCTCTGTCAGGGTGCGCAGGCTGAGTATGGCCATGTCACGTTGCGCGCTGTTGCCAAAACGGGCTCCGATGGATTCAAATTGTTCGGCCAGTTGGTCGGCAGACAGGCCGCCCGCACCTTCGGCTAACAGGCCGTTGGTGAGTATGGCCAGTCCCGGCATGTCTTCGTCGCGTGCTGCTCCCGCGTTGAAAATGATGCGTATATCCACAATGGGCAGCTCGGGGGCCGGTACAAAATAAACGCGGGCTCCGTTTGTCGTACGCCAGTGTTCAATCTCTGGGCTGGCGCTGACGGTGGTGCTGGTCAGCGCGGTGAAGAACAGGATACTGCTCATTAGCAGGCCAAAAAATAATGTATTGTTCATGTTTTTGCTTTTTGAGTTTTTTGAATTAATGGGCATGTGAGTGGCCTCCGTTTGCAGCAGCGGGTGCAGGTGTGGATTGTGGATCCAGTACGGCCACGGTCAGATAATCATCGATTAAGTATTTTTTCGCTACGGCTTGCACCTGTTCCGGTGTTACTGCGCGCAGGCGTTCCACAAATTGATCCATTAGCTGCCAGTCGAGTCCGACTGTGGCCAATGTACCCATTTGCATGGCTTGATAAAACAGGGAATCTTTTTCGTAAACTTTGCTGGCGACGACTTGTGCCTTGATACGATCCAGTTCAGCCTGGCTCACCTGTTCGGTTTTGATTTTCTGGATTTGTGTGCGAATCGCTTTTTCCAGCTCTTCAATGGTTTTGCCTTTGGCAGGGGTGCCGCTGAATAGGAACAGGTTGTCGAGTCGTGAATACAGGTCGTAACCGGCACCCACACTGGTGGCAATTTGCTGGCCACGCACCAGTTCTTTGGCAAAACGTGAGCTTTCACCGGCATCAAGTACGTTGGCTAACATTTCCAGTGCGTAGGGCTCCCAGTCGGTTTTGGCGGTGGCGACCACAGGGACTTTGTAGCCCATGAGCATATAGGGGACTTGTGCCGGTGCTTTTACCACAATGCGTTTGATACCTTTCTGTTCAAAGTCTGTTTGTGGTTTCAGCAGAGGAATCGGGCGGGCTTTTACTTTACCGTAGGTTTTTTTCGCCAGCTCAAAAACTGCTTTTGCATCGACATCACCTGCGACCACCAGTGTGGCGTTGTTGGGGGCGTACCAGTCTTTGTACCAGTTGCGCATGTCGTCCACATTCATGTTTTCCAGGTCATTCATCCAGCCGATGATGGGTTGATGATAGGGGCTGTTGACGAAGGCGGTGGCGGCGAAGTGTTCGTAGGTCAGAGAACGCGGTTTGTCATCGGTGCGCATGCGGCGTTCTTCCATGACGACTTTTACTTCTTTGACGAAGTCTTCGGCACGCAGATTGAGGTTGGCCATGCGGTCAGCTTCCAGTTCAAAGCTGATGGGTAGGCGGCTTTTTTCCAGTTGTTGGAAGTAGGCGGTGTAATCCTGTCCGGTGAAAGCGTTTTCACGTCCGCCATTGGCGGCGATGATGCGTGAGAATTCGTTGGGCCCAAGTGTTTTGGTGCCTTTGAACATCATGTGTTCCAGTACATGGGCGACACCGGTGGTGCCGTTGGACTCATAACTGGCCCCGGTTTTGTACCAGATCTGCGAGACGACAACAGGTGCGCGGTGGTCTTCTTTAATGAGGATTTGCAGTCCGTTGTCGAGTCGGTATTCATGCACATCACCGATGGTAACGATGTGGCCGGTTTCCCCCGCATTGGCTGACAGGGCAGTAGATGATGCCGACATTTCGGCGGTGTCATTTTTGGCAAGGCCGGTGGCACAACCTGTAAGTGCCGCAGCGGTAAGTGCCGCAGCGGAGATCTTTGATAAAGGATTCATAAGCCTCTCGTTGTTTTATGGGTTCAACAATCGTGGTGGTCGATACTTTTCTTAACGTAGCTGACGACCTGCGTCCGCAAATGGTAGGATAGTCTACCCAATTACCAGCAGCTGTGACCGCAAAATTTCATGTTTGGTTTCAAAAAAAATAAGCCTTCTCCTGAAAAGACGGTATCGTCAGATGAAATACCGGGCATTGATAAGTCTCAATCGGCAACGCTGGAGCCACAATCTGACGTTCAGCCGGAGAAGAAAAAGGGTTTGTTTGCCCGCCTCAAGGCTGGCCTCAGTCGTACTCGCAGCGGTATTACCGATGGTCTGGCCGATCTGGTGCTGGGTAAAAAAGCCATCGATGACGATGTGCTGGACGAAATTGAAACCCTGTTATTGACTTCTGATGTGGGTGTGGACGCGACGCAGGAGATTATCACTGACCTTACGGATCGCGTTCGACGCAAGCAATTGGCGGATGCTGATGCTTTGTTTACCGCTCTGCGTGAAGACATGGTTGCCATTCTCGCACCGTCCAGCCGACCTTTGGATATTGATGCCGGTGTCCGACCCTATGTGATTTTGATGGTGGGTATTAACGGCGCAGGAAAAACCACCACCATTGGCAAGCTGGCGAAAAGATTCCAGAACGAGGGTAAATCGGTGATGTTGGCCGCAGGGGATACCTTTCGTGCCGCCGCCGTGGAGCAATTACAGGAATGGGGGCGTCGTAATGAAGTGACTGTGGTGGCACAACACAGTGGTGCGGATTCCGCTTCGGTTATTTTTGATGCGGTGCAATCGGCTAAGTCGAAAGGCATTGATGTGCTTATTGCTGACACTGCCGGTCGTCTGCATACGCAATCCAACCTTATGGAAGAGCTTAAAAAGGTGCGCCGTGTTATTACCAAGCTGGATGATACGGCCCCTCACGAAGTCATGCTGGTGCTGGATGCCGGGATTGGTCAGAACGCCGTGGTGCAGGCCGAACAATTCCGCGATGCAGTGGGTGTGTCCGGTATTACCTTGACCAAGCTGGATGGCACCGCCAAAGGGGGTGTTATTTTCGCTGTGGCCAAACGGCTTGGCCTGCCCATTCGTTTTATTGGTGTGGGTGAGGGCATTGATGATTTGAGGCCGTTTAATGCGGATGAATTCGTGGATGCGTTGCTTGCTCGGGATGAAACGTAGACCGGTGTTATTAACGCAAAGGTCGCGGAGACACAGAGAAAAACGTGATTAAAATGTATAGCAGGTTGCGTGTTGGAATAACGCTTTTTACGCGACATAAAAAATTTCTGCGCCTCTGTGATCTTTGCGTTTAAATACGGGCTCGATGCAAAACATCAATGATTAAGTTTGATAACGTCAATAAACGTTACCCCGGTGGCCACGAGGCGCTGTCCGGCGTGAGTTTTCATCTGAAACCGGGAGAAATGGCCTTTCTCACCGGGCACTCCGGGGCGGGCAAGAGTAGCCTGTTAAAACTGATCGCGTGTATCGAGCGAGCCTCACGCGGCAACGTGATCATCGATGGGCAGAATCTTACCCGGTTGAAAAATCGTCATATTCCCGCACTGCGCCTCAAGATTGGCGTGGTGTTTCAGAGTCATAACCTGCTTTATGACCGCACGGTGTTTGATAATGTGGCGCTGCCGTTAATTATTGCCGGTTATCACCAGAGTGAAGTGGGACGGCGGGTACGCGCCGCACTGGACAAGGTGGGGTTGCTGGGTAAGGAGCGCGTGATGCCTATTACCCTTTCCGGTGGTGAGCAGCAGCGTGTCGGCATTGCGCGTGCGGTGGTGAATCGTCCGCCTTTGTTACTGGCCGATGAACCCACTGGCAACCTGGACCCGGCATTGTCCCGGGAAATTATGGGTTTATTTGAACAGTTTAATCAAGTGGGTGTGTCAGTGTTGATTGCTACTCATGATCACGATTTGATTTCGAGGCTGGATCATCGTTTGCTGACCCTCAAGCAGGGCAAGCTGGAGCGGGATGGGCGAACGACAGAATTGCAGACACAAAAGTAAAGATGAGCGTTAAATCTAATGAAACGAACCAGCGTCAAAAGTACCGATACCGACGATAGGCAGCGTTTAAACAAGCCTCGTGGTCGAGTAAATGCTTACTTTACTCATCATCTGTGGGTGCTGGTATCCTCTCTCGGTGTGTTATGGCGTACGCCACTGGCGACGTTGATGACTGCTGCGGTGATTGGTATAGCCCTGGCTCTGCCCACGGGCCTGCATGTGCTGCTGCAAAATGTGCAGCAACTTTCCATGGGCTGGGAGGGTACGGCGCAGATGTCGTTATTCCTTAAGCCGGGTGTCCCGGAAAAACGTATTCAGTCGCTGGCGGACAAGTTGCGCGGCTGGGACGGTGTGGCCGAGGTGCAGTACATTTCCCGTGAACAGGCACTGGCAGAGTTCCGTGAGTTGTCCGGTTTCGGAGGTGCATTGGATTCGCTGGATGAAAATCCTCTGCCCGCAGTGCTGGTGCTGCGGCCCACGACCGAGGCGACAGAACCGGCACAAATGGCGCTGTTGTTGGGCAAAGTGCAAAAGCTGGAGTCGGTGGATCTGGCGCAGCTGGATATGGAATGGGTGCGTCGTCTCAGCGGCATTATTGAAGTCGGCAAGCGTGGTGTGTTATTGCTGGGAGGATTATTGGCGTTGGCGATTCTGTTGGTGGTGGGCAATACTATCCGGCTCACCATTCTCAGTCGTAGTCAGGAAATCATCGTTACCAAACTGATTGGTGCTACCAATACCTTTATTCGGCGTCCCTTCCTTTATACGGGATTTTGGTATGGTCTGATGGGTGCAGTGCTGGCCTGGCTGCTGGTGGCCATCTTGTTAGGTTTGCTGAGTGACCCGGTGAGCCGTTTGTCTTTTTTGTACAGTAGCGAGTTTTCGCTGGATGGACTGGAGCTGGAAACGGTGATCATTTTGTTGGGGAGCGGCATTGCCCTGGGTCTGATGGGTTCCTGGTTGGCAGTGGGCAGGCATCTGCAAGCCATTGAACCCACTTGATTTTATTGTTGGCAGTTCTTGAGGTTGCATTTTTCTTCCGTCTGCTGGAGACAGGAAAGGGTGGGTGGCAAATCAGTGATATCAGGGAACTTTAATTCAACTTGGCACTCTTAGCGTCTGATTGCTAAAATGCTGATATACAGAGGAGGGAGAGCCATGAATAAAAATCTGACCGTTGATCTTGCCGTCCCTACCGGCAGTCTTGAGGCCTATATTTCGGCCGCAGCTCAGGTGCCTATGCTTAGTGTGGAAGAGGAACGTGATTTGGCCACCCGTCTGCGTGACGAGGGTGACCTCACCGCTGCGCGGCAGCTGGTTATGTCACATTTACGTTTTGTCATCCATGTTGCCAGGGGTTACAGCGGCTACGGGCTGGCGCAGGCCGATCTGATTCAGGAAGGCAATATTGGTCTGATGAAAGCGGTTAAACGCTTTGATCCCAATCACAATGTGCGTCTGGTTTCCTTCGCCGTACATTGGATTCGCGCCGAAATACACGAATATATTCTGCGTAATTGGCGTGTGGTTAAATTGGCCACCACCAAAGCGCAGCGCAAACTGTTTTTTAATCTGCGTAAAAACAAAAAACGTCTTGGCTGGTTTACCCAGGCAGAAGTTGAGCATGTCGCTAAAGAGCTGGGTGTGCCCGAAGCCACTGTACGTCAAATGGAAGAACGTATGAGTGGTCAGGATACCGCCTTTGATGGTTATGGCGTTGACGATGATAGTGATTTCAAACCCGCCCCGGCTGGTTATCTGCAGGACATGAGCATGGAACCCGCTGCGCAGTTGGAGGCAGAAAACTGGGAAGCACATAACAATGATTTGTTGGCCGGTGCGTTGGGTGATTTGGATGACCGCAGCCAGGATATTGTAAAAAGTCGTTGGTTGTCCGAGAAAAAAGTGACCCTGCATGACCTCGCTGACAAATACGGTGTTTCCGCAGAACGTATTCGGCAATTGGAAGCTAATGCCATGAAAAAAATGAAAGGCACAATGATTGCGTAAAACAATTTAATGTTATGGCGCTTGCAAAACTGTTTCAGAGTAACGGAGAATCGATATCGTACGATAAAAAGCATACCGTAACTCATTGATTCTTCGTTTCGAGTTTTGTAAGGGAGCTTCAAATAACAATGGGGTATAAAAAAGACCATCCAAAGCGGTCTTTTTTATACCCCATTGTTATTTTGAATCGTTGAAAAAGTGTGTGATTATAGTATTTCCCCTATAAAAATTATGATTAATGGAGGTGGGTTTAATTTTGTTGGAGACTTTTAGAGCATTGGAGCGTTCAAGGTATATTATCAAGGAGTAGAATCATGGATGTAAGAACAATATTTAATGGATTTGTCGGAATGACTATCGTTGTGCTGGGCGGTTGCAGTGATCCAGCGCCACCTTCTTCAAGTGTTTCCCCCTCTTTAGATGTCCCCCCTTCTTCAGGTATTAATAACGTCACTCTTGGTGGCACTGCCGTGAAGGGCATTATCAGTCTCGGCAACGTAGTAGCTGAGGAATTAAAAGCGGACGGCACTGTTCTTGCTCAGGTGGGTAATGCGACTACTGGCGCTGATGGTCGTTACTCTCTCTCAGTAAGTAGCACCTATTTGGGTGGCCCGATCAAAGTTACCGTCAGTGCTGACGAAAACACCCAGATGAAATGTGATCTAGTGGAAGGGTGTGGTGCGCGGGTTGATGGTCTTGAGGACATACTCAATCCTACTGTCGTTGATTTTGGTGAATGGTATAAACCCGGTGACCTGAATATGATGGCGCTGGTGGCCGAAGCCGCTGCTAATCATACTATTAAAGTCAACATTACGCCTTATACCGATCTGGCCGCCAATTATGCTTTGGCTGCCACCCATACGGGAATCGCCAGCCGCGCTGTGGATACAGGTTCTCTTACGTCGGGCGGGATTTATAATGCCAATTCCGAGGTGTCTGACCTGTTGAACCTTAACATTCTGAATACCCAGCCAGTGGATATTACGGATATTTCCGCCGTTATTGGTGCGGATTCGACTGAAGTTGTTTATGCCGCCGTTTCGGCTGCTGTGCTGAGGAGTAATGAGATAGTCGGCGGAAGCCCGGATATTAATGGTGCTCTGGGTGACCTGTCGAATTCGTTTGATGGCGGCACCATTGGTGCCGGTGATATGCAGGACATTATTGATAATGCATCAAGTGTTCTTGATCAGGTTGGTGGCATAGTTGATATTTCGGGAATTCTTGCCGGATTGCAGGAAGACATTGATGCTATCAATGGTGGTACTGGTGGTACTGGTGGTACTGGTGGTACTGGTGGTACTGGTGGTACTGGTGGTACTGGTGGTACTGGTGGTGGCACTATTGACCCAACACCAAGTGACACTGCTGATGGTACCGAATTGGTCAAGGTCAAAGCCTTTGTCGGCGATGTGCGCACCTGGGGTACTGTTATCAAGAATGAGACTGGTGTCAACGGCGGACCCTTTGAAGTACAGAGCGGGCTGATTTCAGCTGCGGCTGATCTCAGTATGGATTTTCTGTTTGGCCCCGCCTTTTTTGCCTCTGCTGAAGTTATGGAAAAGCACTTCCATGGCAGAAATACTTCCCCGAACCTCACTGACTACACAACAGGGGGAGCAACGGACCCGCAGTTTACGGCAGGTAGCATCGCAAAATCGGGTAACGTTATTACCATTACTGATGGTGTTATTGACGGTGTGACTGTCAGCATGAGTATGAAATTTCCGGCAGATGGCGAAGTGCTGGCATTGGGCGCAAGCTTTACCATTGAGATTGTCTCCGCCAGCTTTGAAAGTGCGGCAACCGATGCTTATATCAACAGTGGAAAGGTTACTTTCAACCTAGCATCAGAGTACACCATTGACTGGGCGGCTATTGACCAGGGTAACGCAGTGATGCCGGGTATTCTGGGTGGCTCTGTCAACTGGGATACGACGATGATACAGAAACAGGATGATCTTGGTACGCCTTTGGAGGCCGAGATAACGTTTGCTGGCACATTATCCACCAGGTTTGTTAATCCTTCTGCTGTTTCGGGTGCCGCCGATGATGATCTTAGCGAGATTATACCCGGTACTGTGACAATCAGTGGTGATATCAGTGACACCGCTGGCAACAAGTTTGGTGCCAGCTTTACGTTTAATATCGCCGATGTTGAGCTTCTTGCCGCTACCGGGATGCTGGATTCGGCTGTTCCCAAAATCGGCCTGGATTTCACCATGCAATTGGCGGGTTTGCCAGAAGTCTCCGTTAACATCAATGGTAGTAAGACAGGTCTTGAAGAAGGTGTAGCGAAGACCACCATCACCTATGGTGGACGCCGGATTGTGATTACGAGTGACCTTGCCGTTTCCTCCGTAAATGGCGTAGACGGTATTGCCGCAATCGGTGATGCGACCATTACCAATCAGGATGGCGTTACCATGCGCTTTGATGGAAATCTGGAAGCACTGGAAGGTGATGTGCTCTTTAATGGCGTGAGTTATGCGACTATTTCGAAGATGGATAATGGCGCGTCAAAAATCACCTACAGTGATGGTACTTTCGAAATTTTATAAATAAACTTCAGTCAATAATGTGTTGGGCGGCCAATTGGTCGCCCTTTTTTCTGAGTGGAATCACCACAATATGTATTTTCGGTTAACTCTGTTATCAGTGCTGTTTATGTTTGCCACTTACGTTGGTGCCGATGAATATCGGCCATACATAGCGGTTCAAAGTGTTTCTTATAGTGAACCTGTTATCCTTAACTTCATGCTGGGTGAACGGCAGACTCCCTTAAAAAAGGGAAGCAAGGCATTTACCTATAACAAAGCAGAAGTAGGGTTTCGGTGGGGCAATTGGCAATTTGGTATCCTGGAGCGCCTTGATTACCAGCTGGAATTTTCATCGGAAACAGCAGAGTTGATTTATCTTGCCGAAAATCGTTTGCCGCTTGAGACAGGCAGGGAATATGAATTGCGTATCAGAGCACAACATAATTACAGTCATGGGTTTCGTCTGGCATATCGACACACGTTTTCTTCTCGTATCAATGTTGGGTTAGCCGCATCATACCTGCAAGGTAAGGCATTTACCGATGGTACACTTCAGGGAAGTGCCACAGTGCTGGGCGAAAAAGATTATGAGTTTCAGTTTGATACTGACTATTCTTATTCCCGCGATATACTTTTTGAGCGAGATGTTGCCCTACCAAGTGGCAATGGTTACAGTCTGGATTTTAATATTGACTGGCGTCCAAACAAATACTTTACAGCCCAACTTGATGTTGTTGATCTTGTGGGGAAAATGTTTTGGGATAATGCGCCTTTTACCACCGCAACAGCCTCATCGGATACCAAGGCATTTGATGAGGAGGGTTATGTCCGTTATGATCCGGCAGTTTCCGGCTTTGAGTCAAATAAAGATTTTACCCAAACGCTGCCCCGGAAAATATTTATTGCGACTAAATACCACTGGTCGCCCAGTGTCGGTTTGTTAGCCGAATTACAGGACTATACCGTTGCACGATTTACAAGTGTCGGTGCAGAGTGGTGTTACAGCCATAATAATTGCTTTCAAAGTCTCTACAATACAACTATTGAAGCACTGAGTTTGCGGTATCAAGGGCATGGGGTACGGGTTGAGTTGGCCAGTGATAAATTGGATCTTGAGCAAGCCCGGTATTTTGTCGTCCAGTTATCGATCAATCAGGTTTTTTAAATAGTTCTCTGGTTTTGTGTTTTGTTGTGGGTGTAAATGTAATTCACTCTACTAACGCCATGTTGTCAGCAGAGCTGGTTCATAATCCTAAATTAATCAGTTAAATCTACTGCGAGCGCCTAAGGCACAGAATCTAAAGCATTTTTCAGAACATGTTGAACTCACCGTATGGGTGACACTTTCGTCCAAAATAACCTGAAAAACGCTTTATCTTCCGCACCTTAGTCGCTCTCGCTACGGTTTAACTGATTAATTTAGGATAATGGGTGTCGCCGTACAACCCCGGCGTGTTCTGCTCTTGGCATGGCGTAATCAGGAGTTTTACCGGGTCTCGTCAAAAATAACGTGCGATTTCCAGCTGTAAGTAGTTGTCTCTGCGTACACCCACCAGCAGTTCAGTGTTGATATCAGGGATGTTGATAAAAGCTTGACCTTCCAGGGTGATTTTCCAGTTATCACCGAAGCGACGGCTGGACTCCAGAGTGAGCAGGCGAGCGGCATCGTCACTGTCAAAAATCATACCCAGTAAAAATTCCGTGGATTGTTCATCGTTGAGAGTGAGACGACTGGCTAACAGGATGTCGTCGGCGAAGGGGGTCAATGCGTCGTCGCCGCGTTCATCGTACAAGACTTCAGAAATCACCCCGAGGTCGGCGTTGCTGTTCGCGATGCCTATGAAGGTGTATTCAAATCCGGCAGTGAGGGCGGTATAGCTTTTACTCTGGCCGGAACGATCAACCTGACCAGAACGATTGATAGCCTCAAATTTCCATAACCAGTCGCCCAGGGTCGCTTGCAGGTCAAGCCCCCATTGTTCAATGAGATCGTAAATAGGAATGAGTACAGGCTGGCCTTTGTTATTCTGGCCAAATGCAAAACGGGGATCACGACTGGTGCCGTTAAAGTAGCTGAGGCCGATATCCCAGTCACCCAGATAATGGGCCCAGCGTGCGGCGTAGTCGATATGCTGTTCCTTGTCGCCGGATTCGTAAATAGCCTGATCGGTATCAACGCGAGGCGAAACACGCAGACGGCCTTTTTCACCAGGAAAGGTACGCTCACGAAAGCCGGGCAGTACGAATAGATCCAGTGTTCCCCAGTCACGAATCAGGGCGAGGTTGATCATGGGCTGGCCGAGCTTTTCTTCACCGTCAGTGGCTTCAACCAGGTCGGTCTGGTTGATGATATCCACCAGGTGTTGTGATTCGGTGACCCCCCAGAATACCTTGCGTATACCGGCGCGCAGCTCCCAGGTGTCTGCGGCCTTTAGCCAGGTGAGTTCACGGATATCGACATGGCTACGTTCGTCATCATTTTCATCCCAACGCACGAAGGGTACGACGGTAAAACTTTGCCTTCCATTGTCCCAGTCTGTGTAGTATTCAGGTTGTGCCGAGAATGAAAGATTATTGTCATGTTGACGCGCATCAGTCGGGCTGTTGGCAAAGGCACGAAATTCACCACTGATATAGCCCGACCATTCTCCTGCGTAACTGAATGCCGGGATGCAGAGCAGGGCTGCTGACAATGCTGATAAAGAAGAGCGGGTTAACATGTCAACGTGCGCGCTTCAAACTGTTGCGATCAAAATCACGACTCGTTAAGCCGGTTTTGAAACGGTAATCTTTCCAGTGCAGGTCTGTGCTTTTTTTGGTGAGGTGATTCACTACGCTCATATTTGTCGGACGCCAAAACTGGCCTTCGTACTGTTGATAACCCGAATAAGTGAGTGTTTTTAACAGTGCTTTTTTACGGTCATAAAATTCAATTTTCAGCGGCTGATACATTTCTGTATCCAGCCAGGTGATCAAACGGGTGTAACCGGAATATTTGTAGGCGGGCTTACGCTCGATAACAAATGCTTCGCGGCCATCAATTTCTTCGGTACGTAAATATTTGTAGCTGTATTTTTCCACCTCTTGCGAAGAGAGGTCTTCGTAGGAAAATTCGCTGCCCATAAATGGCCCGGATTTGTTGTTGGAGGAGATGCGTTTGACGCGCTTCAGTGCAGGCAGGTACAGCCACTGTTCATCGGGTACCAATGCGTGGGTATAACTCAGGAAGGCAGTGCCCTTGATGTCCCGGGGGGAATCAAAAATACTCAGGGCTTTATCACCATCACCATCGACTTCCAGGGTTTTGGTGCGAATGTTGCGTTTACTTTCCTGGCCGTGGCGATTACGTAAAACCATTTCCAGACTGGCAGTTTGACTCTGCCAGCCAGTGTCGCGTTTATCGGCTTCGATGGCGATAGCCAGGCCTTTTTCTTCAGGTGTTTCTGCCATTGCCAGTAATGGCAGACCGAGCAATGCGAGCAGACCGACGTGTTTTATATTGAATGAAAAATTATGCATGACCAGGCTCCTTGATAATGGACTGTTTGTTGGTTTTCTTTTTATCAAACAACATAAGAATGGGGGGTAACAATAAAAAGTCGGCCAATAAAGCAAAAGTGATAACGATGGCGGTGAGCAGCCCCATGCCGGCGTTTAGCTCAAAGCTGGATAACGACAAGACCATGAACCCGGCTACCAGTACTACCGAGGTGGTCAGCAGAGCCATGCCCACATTGCGGAAGGCGTAGCGCACGGCTTCTTCGGGGTCCAGCCCCTTTTCCCGGCGGGCTCGCAGATATTTACTGAGAAAATGCACGGTGTCATCGACCACGATACCCAGCGTCATACCGGCGACAATGGAGAGACTGAGTCCTACCTCGCCTACGAGCAGTCCCCACAGGCCAAAACCCATGGCTGCGGGTATCAGGTTGGGTATCAGACTCAGCAGACCGATTTTGACTGAGCGCAAGGCGAAGATCAGGATAAGGGAAATACCGACCAGAGCGAGGGCGGTACCAACCAGCATGCTGATGATGTTGCGTTTTCCAATGTGCGCGAACATCATTGATACTCCGCTGCCCTCTTTGCCGCTGAGCTGCGTGGTGTTCTTTTCCAGCCAGTCGCTGGCGCGCTTATCCAGTGCCAGTAAATCATTGGTTGACAGGGTTTGCAGGGTCACGGTGAAGCGTGTGGCTGATTTTTCCACATTGATTTGGTTGTTAAGGTCCAGGCCGTAAGGTAGCGACATCTCATATAACAGCAGATATTGTGCAGCCAGGTCACGCTCATCAGGCAGTTTGTACCAGCTTTGTTCATCACCGTGCATGTTTTTATTGAGCCGTTTCATAATGTCGGTAATGCTGTTGACGTGAATGGTCTCTGGTTGCTCACGATACCAGTCTGCAAAAGCGCTGACTTCCCTCAGGTATTCGGGGTTGCTGATACCGCCGGATTCACCGGAGTCTAACGAGTAATCAATGAGATAAAGGCCAGTCAGATTTTCTGCCATAAAGTCGGCATCGGTGCGGAATTGCACGGTCTCATCAAAATAATGCACGAAGATGTCATTCATTTCATTGCGGGGTATCGAGGCGATTAAAACGATGGCCAGGATGGTCATGCCCCAAATCAGCTTTTGGCGTTGTTTGACCACAAAGTCGCCGACGCGATGCATCAGGTGGCTTTCATCATTTTCAACACGGCGTACGCGCACAGGCAATACAGACATCATTGCCGGCAAAAATGTGACGGATAAAAAGAAGGAGGCAACCACGCCGATGGCGACCATATTGCCGAGGTGCTGGAAGGGAGGCACGTCGGAAAAATTCATACTCAAAAACCCCAGGGAGGTGGTGATGCTGGCAAGAAACACCGGCTGCATATTAATGCGCAGGCTTTCTACGATGGCGGATTTTTTGTCACGACCCATACGCATTTCGTGCAGCATGGTGACGAGAATATGCACGCAATTAGCGATAGCCATGGTGAGCACAATGGTCGGAGTGGAGGCCGATGGCGGTGTAATGGGAAAGCCCAGATACCCTCCAATGCCCATAGCAGTCACGATGGAGCCGATGATCACCAACAGGGTGGTGAAGGTACCGGAGAAGCCGCGAATCATTAATCCAAGCGTGATCAACATGACGGCAAAACTGATGAGCACCAGTGTTTTCATGTCGGACTGTGATGCCTCGGCAAAGGCGTTGTTCATGAACACCATGCCGCTGAGATAGATGTCAATCTGCGGATACTGTGCTTCAATTTCTGCGGCGAGGGTGCGGGCAAAGGCAACGATTTCCGGCACTTCGGTGATTTTTTCGCCGGGCAATTGCACAGTAACGTTGACGCCGGTGACGTGGGCGCGGTCGGAAATAATACGGCTCAGCAACAGGGGCTCGCTGAGTGCAATGCGTTTTATTTTTTTACGGTTGTCGTCAGTGAGTTCGATCTCTTCATCGATCAGATCCCTGACCAGTAAATCATCACCCTCGGCCTCGGTATTTTGAAAGTTGGCCAGCGAATCGACGCGAATGGAATAAGGCGTTTGCCAGGCTTTTTCTGTCAGTGTTTTTATCGCTTCCAGGGTTTCTTCGCTGAAAGCATTGCCATCTTTAGGGGCCAGTACAAACATGACGTTGTCATTTTTGGTGTACATGGCTTCGAGCGCCTCAAAGGCGAGCAGTTGCGGGTTGTCGCCACTGAAAAAGACGCGATAGTCAGTTTTGAACGCCAGGTTTTTGCCTCCGCTGGCGGCACCCATTACCAATAGCACGGCGGCGAGCATGACCAGCCAAGGATGGCGGGTGATCCACTGAGCGTAGCGAATAACGAGAGTAGACTCACTCATAATGGTTTTCCTTTTTTTCAGGGTTTGTGGGCTGGTGGGGCATGTAGGTTCAACGTTTTTCCAGCCCATTTAGCATCAATCGCACCACGCTTTCGGCGCGTTTTTCAAAAGTTTCAAGATTATGTAGAGACATGAACAGCGGTACGCTGAACAGGGTGATCGCGGTGGTAATGGCTTCGGCGGCATCCTGTACATCAGGAATGGAAAATTCGTCGCGCCGAACACCGTCTTCCAATAACTCAACGATCAGGTTATGTCTGTTGAGTTCGTATTGGTTAACGATTTCCAAACGTGCATCACAAATGGCGGTGACCATTTCATTTATGCGTGGGTTATTGGCCCATTCGTTATGGGTGTGGCTCAGTATTTGTAATACGACATTATGCAGGCGTTCCGCCGCCGATTGCTGGGTTTGTTGCACCGCGTTGTTTATCAGTAACAGCTTTGTATCGAGACAGGCGCAGGCCAGATTGGAGCCGATATCCAGTTTGTTTTTGAAAAAGCGATAGAGGTTGGCGGCGGACATGTCACAGTCCCTGGCGATTTCAGCCATGGTGGTTTTGTTATAGCCAAACTGGGAAAAGCGTTCACCGGCTGCGGCGAGGATGCGCGCACGGACATCACAGGTCGGACTGGGTTTGCTGCGAGTATAAGACGAAGTGAGAGTATTCATACCGAGAGTACTGTAATCCCTAAATTCTGAATATTCAATATAATATTCAGAATTTATTGTTCAGAGGTGTGCGTAAACCCGATGTAGGACTGTTTTGAAGCGAACCGGGTATGCTTAATCTCTTTGGGTTTAGTTCCCCGCAGCCTGCTGCGAAGCTGTTTATTTGCATCGGGGAAAGCTGTTCCTGTTGCCGTGTTGGTATCGTTCGGGGTTGTTTCATGCACGTCCCTTATCAGTCTAATCCCCGGTCCATGCAATTAGCACTT
>JAKISS010000007.1 GCA_021648485.1 Gammaproteobacteria bacterium | reverse complement strand
CTGTCGTCGGCCTATAAAATAGGCAGAACAGTATACTCACACTTATGTTGATCAAAAACCACTCATGCATGCATCTGGGCCAGCTATCTGTTTTTGAACATAAAGCCGGGTATACCTGGCTAAAAAACTGGCAGCTCATTCAAACTATCGATGCTATACAGAAACGGGTCAGTCAGGAATCAGTTGTGTGAAAATAACATTCAGCATCTGTTAGATCTGGCTGCCAATATTTTTTTGGCTTTAATATTTTATGCGTTTACGCAGAAATCACGCAAGATGTACTTTTCATTGACACGTTTTTAAAGGGCTCATACCTGAAAAGTGAGATATCCAGGTTAAATGATATCAGCTGTTTTTAACTGGGAGGGTTCCGGTCTATTTTTGGAAAAATGATTCACAGCATGGCCTAGTGATGGTTCTGGCCGTTCAAGACCAGGCTCATGCGAATAACCAATCAACAGTATATCCCGGACAGCTCGTTCATTCGGGTTCTGTGGGTGTATGGGGCTAACGCCATGCATCACTTCTGGATCCCATACAATTATCGAATCCATGGGTTGATGTAGCGTACAGTTCTCCAGCAGATTGCGGTTATTATCATAAATGCCATTAACACCGCCCATAGCATTTTCACGATTTGCAAGGTGTATACACACAAAGTCATTTTCATCGTGATGAATACCTTCCGGGGTTGGCAAGCCGGCGATATCCGGTGTGGCAACAACACGCACTTGATGTACATCAAGTTTCCATGGTTGCTGTGCTTTTTTCATGTTCACCGGAAATTGGCGGAAGTTAACCCGAATCAGTTCGTGCAAAAATTTATTCGTTAATGTCGAGTCCAGCAATGGCGCAAACTCACGTTGAATACCACCGGCATAGCTATTCAGGTCACTCGACTGAAAGTAAGGCATCAGTGGAAAAGGTACTATTTCCCCTGTAGCGGGCAAAAAATAGATATAGGAAAAACGCCGTAACCGAAAGCGGGCATTATCCTTTAGGTAGTTATCTTGCTTTAAACTTTCCCAATCCATCCACAGGCGTTGCCGGGCTGCGGCCAGTTGAGGGCTGACAGAAAATTCATTAGCCGAAATTCTGGTGTATTTTTTGTTTTGTAGCTCGGAGCGGGCATCCTTGTTAATCGTCATCGAACCTGTGTTCATTTATTCTTTTCTTCCTCCATCATCCCTGGATAAAACAATTGCATTTTATTATTTAAAAATAATTATTGTTCGATCCGGGGCAAAAGTTTGACCGAGGCGCAACATACTATGTAAGCCTCTGAATATCAAAAATTTCTTTTTTCCTGGCGAATTGGAAATTTACGGTTTTCAACGGAGCTTAAGAACGATGAAACAATAAACTGCCCGATGTTAGAGGTTCAACCAACAGGCTTCCTAACGACATTTTATCTGTAAACGTTGTATCGCCCCCCCGCTCAAACATCTACATCTAAGGAATGGAAAGCTCATAAATTAAGCGCTAAACCCAAATCAATATCAACAAGGGTTTATCAATGCCGATACAGGTCGCGTATTATGGGAAGGTAAACCAAGTTTATTTATCTATCAATTAGTTGATTGATTTTCAACCCGAAACTTGAGTCTTAAGAATGTGCATGAAATAACATCCCGATTTGATGCTCAGGTTTAGTACCTTTCATGGCTCATGCTTTAATTTTCGCAATTGTTTGCTTTAAGCTTTCGCTCCCAAAACAGCGCGCACTACATCGAGATCTTTTTTGGTGTCCACTCCGGCGAGCGGTATTTCAACCGCCTCGGCAACGTGAATACGCTGCCCGTGCCACAAGGCACGCAGCTGTTCGAGGGATTCCGTTTGCTCCAATGGACATGGTGGCCACTGGCTGTACTCACGCAAAAAACCCGCGCGATAGGCGTAAAGGCCAATATGCCGAAAGTGCTCACCATGATCTGGCAAAATTTCCGCCGTATTGGCAAAGGCTTCCCGGTCCCAGGGAATACTGGCACGGCTGAAATAAAGTGCCATACCTTGTCGGTCTTTCACCACTTTCACCACATGCGGATCAAATAATTCGGCTGTGGTGATAATCCGGGTGCAGACGGTGGCCATGCTCGCTGCGGTACAAGCTGCAAGATTTTCCGCTACCTGGTGGATTACTGTCGAGGGCATCAATGGTTCATCACCTTGCAGGTTCACCACAATATGGTCATCAGCAAATGTCAGTTTTTCTGCCACTTCCGCAATACGATCAGTACCGGATTGATGGGCCACCGATGTTAAACAGGTTTCGGCACCAAATTGCTGTGCGGCAGCTTCAATTTGTGAGCTGTCCGTGGCGATAATTACCTGCGCTGCTCCGCTTTCCAGCGCGCGCTCGTAAACATGCTGAATCATCGGCTTGCCTGCAATATCCAGCAGCGGTTTTCCCGGCAGGCGGGTTGCCGCATAACGTGCAGGAATGATGACGCTGAACTTCATGCAATTTCCTCATCAGCAGCCAGTACGCGCGCTTCTTCTTCGAGCATCACCGGAATATCGTCACGAATGGGATATGCCAGCCGGTCTGCTTTACATACCAGTTCTTTTGCATCTTTTAAATAAACCAACGGCCCTTTGCAAATAGGACATACCAAAATATCGAGTAGTTTTTTATCCACGTTATTTACCTGAAGTTGTTGTCTAAATTGTTTCTCAAAAAGACTGTTTGATACACACTCAGCGTTTTATCAAACGCAAAATTAATGGAATAATACGTTCATCCAGTGTTGCGTCAACCGGCACGCACCAGTGTTGCTCTGTTGCAAATACCTGACATTTCACTGCATCTTTTTCCGTCATCAGCACGGGTAGCTCATCGCCAAAAATAATATCCTCCTGTGCAAAGGGATGATGGTCGGGAAACGCATGTTCAATCACCGTCATGCCCTGCCCTTCCAGCTGACGAAAAAACCGCGCCGGATTGCCGATACCTGCGATGGCATGCACGGTTTGCCCGGCAAAATTGTCCAGCGTCACCCGCCGCTTTGGTCGTTTCATATTACGCACAGTGCCCGGAATCAAATCCATGCGATATTCACGCACACCTGGCATACCATTGGTGACCACGGCATCCACCGAACGTAACCGGCTCAGAGGTTCACGTAGCGGCCCGGCAGGCAGACAATGCTGATTACCAAACCGGCGCACACCATCCACTACGGCAATTTCCATATCGCGCCCCAGTGCATAATGCTGCAAGCCATCATCTGACACGATGATGTCACATTCAGTGTGCGCCAGCAGTGCCTCAGCCGCTTCAACACGGTCAGGCCCCACGGCCATCGGGCAGGCGCAACGCTGTGACAGCAATACAGCTTCATCACCCACCATGCGCGGGTCACTGTCGGCACGTACCTGCTGTGGCCAGTGCGTCGCCTGTCCACCATAGCCTCGACTCACAATGCCTGGGGTATAACCATTATTACGTAACATATCCACCAGCCAGGTCACCAGTGGCGTTTTACCTGTGCCACCCACGGAGATATTGCCCACAATAATCACTGGAATTGGCAGGTAATACACCTTCAGCACACCGGTACGATATAACAGCCGTCGGGTAACGGCGATAAGGCAAAACAACCAGGACACAGGCAACAACAATAAGGGAATAAAACCTTTGTTGTACCAATAATAATCCAGCCTTTTCACAATGCCTCGCCCGCTGAAATAAATAATGCCTGCTTAAAGAGATAACCGATACGTTCCAATGTCACCACCAGGGTGGGCATGTTTTTTTGCCCACGCGGTAATTGGGATGTCTAATTTTCGTCAAACTGGAGCTGGTAAAGTGATGCGTAATCTTTACCCGCCGCTAACAGTTCTGCATGCGTGCCGGACTCGACAATTTCCCCATCACGCATCACCAGAATTCTGTCCGCATTTTCAATGGTTGATAAACGGTGTGCAATCACCAGCGTTGTTCTGTTTTTCATCAGAATACCCAGGGCATCCTGAATATAACGTTCGGATTCTGTATCCAGTGCCGATGTTGCTTCATCCAGAATCAGTATAGGCGCATCTTTCAGCAAGGCACGGGCAATGGCGATGCGTTGACGCTGGCCGCCGGATAACAACACGCCTTTATCACCCACCTGGGTTTGATAACCTTCGGGCAATTCAGTGATAAATTCATCGGCGTGCGCAGCTTTGGCCGCAGCAATAATCTCTTCTTCAGAGTGACTGGCCAATGCGCCGTAGGCAATGTTGTTAAGCACCGTGTCATCAAACAGGGTGATATCCTGGCTCACCAGAGAAATGTGATTGCGTAAATCATCCAGCTTCAGTGCCTGTATCGGCACACCATCCAGCAGAATCTCTCCCTGGTTAATGTCATAAAATCGTGGCAACAGGTTCACCAGTGTTGATTTGCCACTGCCGGATCGCCCTACCATGGCGACAGTCTCTCCTGCGGTGGCGGAAAAACTGATGGATTTCAGCACATCACCCTTGGCCCGGTCGTAACTGAAGGTGACATCCCGAAATTCAACATCACCCTTTACCGGGGACAGTGTTTTTGTGCCGGTATCTTTTTCCGCTTCTTCATCCAGCAATCCAAAAACACTTTGCGCAGCGGCGATGCCTTGTTGCACTGTCGCTTGCACCATGGTTAAACGTTTCATGGGTGCCAGCAGTAACATGCTGGCGGCCAAAAAAGACATGAACGTGCCTACCGTCAATGTTTCCAACAGCTCTTCCGAGGTGGCAATGTACAAAATCACCGCCACCCCGCAGGCACCCAGGAATTGTGAAACCGGCACACTGATGGCGCGCGTTGCTGCCAGCTTCATATTCTGCCGACGGTTAAATTCATTGGCTTTGGCAAACTGTTTATCTTCACACGTTTCACCACCAAATATTTTTACCACACGATGGCCTTCGGTGATCTGCTGTGAAAGCTGTGTCACATTACCCATGGAGGCCTGAATACGCTGACTGATGCGGCGAAAGCGTTTGCTCACCGCAACCACCAAAAGGGTAATTACCGGACCTAACACCAAAAAGACAATCGCCAGCTTCCAGCTGGTATAAAACATCAAAATCAGCAAACCGATAATCGTAAACGTATCACGCACTACGATGGTGACCGCTTTGGTGGCCGCCTGGGCGACACGTTCTACGTCATAAATTAATTTTGAGGTTAACTGGCCGGAGGCATTGCGGTCGTAAAATGCAGTGGGCAGACGCATTAAACGGGTAAACATCTGTTTGCGCATGTCGCGGATAATATTGCGCCCGACATGTTCCATACCGTAGGTGGCAACAAACCCCGCCAGCCCGCGAACAATAAAAATACCCATAAAGGCAAAGGGTAACCAGCGAATCACTTCGGGATCTTTCTCCACGAAACTGCCGTCCAGCATGGGTTTTATAATCCAGGCCATTCCGGCTTCCGTGCTGGCGACCACGGCCATGCCAATAATCGCCAGAATAAAAACAGAGGAATACTGCCAGGCGTAACCCAGCAGGCGTTTATAAACCTGGGTAGGAGACATAGGGTCAGCCCCGGGCTTCACGCGCAATGAGCAAAAAAATCACTGTTCTTCGGGGGTGCGCGTTGTGGCGAAGTTCAGGTGGATGAAACCGAGTCGGCTGGCGGCATCCATGACCGTTATCACTGACTGGTGCGGTGTTTTTGCATCGGCACTGAGAATAATCGGTGGGTCTTTGCGATCCCCAGCCACTTCCTGCATGGCCTTCATCAGGGTCGTCAGTTTGGTGTTGATCACCCGCTTGTTGTTAACGTAATACGTGCCTTCGGCATCCACAGTCACCTGCATAACAAAATCATCGGACACTTTTGCATCGGCAGTGGCTTGCGGCAGCATGATTTCGATTTCGGATTCACGCTCAAAAGTGGTGGATACCATAAAAAAGATTAACAGCAAAAACACCACGTCGATGAGTGGCGTGATGTTGACATCCAGCGTTTCTTTTTGTTTGGGTGAAATATTCACAATCGTAAACTTGTGGCTCAGGCGGAGGGAGGGGTTGAGGCAAGCACTGCCACATCGGATTCACGCTCACCGTGAATCACTTCCACCATTTTGATAGCCTCTTGCTCCATGTACACCACCAGGCCATCAATGAGCCCACGGAAATAACGGTGTGCCATCAGAGCAGGAATCGCCACTGACAAACCGGCTGCTGTGGTGATCAGTGCCTCGGAAATACCACCGGCCAGCACCGCAGGATTTCCCACACCCTGGGACGTAATCACACTAAACACCTTGATCATACCGATGACTGTGCCCAACAGGCCCAACAACGGGGTAATCGCCGCGATGGTCCCCAGGCTGTTCATGTAACGCTCAAGTTCGTGAACCACATGACGGCCCGTTTCCTCAATGCTTTCTTTCATCACCTCACGGCTGTTATTGACATTGCTCAGGCCCGAGGCCAGCACCTGCCCCAGCGGCGAACTGTTACGCACCACGCCGATCTGCTCGCTGGAAAGCTTCCCTTTGGATTGCAGGTGCCAGATTTGTGCCACCAGATGTTTGGGAATAATACGCTTGCGCTGTAGCGACCATAACCGCTCCCCAATAATGGCCAGAGCCACAATGGAACACAAAATGATGGGAACCATCAACCAGCCGCCGGATTGTACGATTTCAAACACGAATATTTGTCCTCTAGAATGTCAATTGCTGTCTATCTTACGGGCAAAATGGAAAATGTCCGCCAAACGACGTTACAAACAGGGCGCTACTGTAGCAGAGACCCTATTTTGCCGGAAGGTTTTGCTGGAAGGTTTTATCGGAAGATGTAAGGTTTTGTGCCTGACCTGCAATTTATTTTACATGCCAATAACGCGCAGCCTGCTGGCGATGGGTAATCACCCTGTCCAGCCCGGTCTCACTGCCTAATTGCAGTTCAATGGCACCGTGCTGTGCCGTATCAAACAAACGCACCTGCCGATCCACATAACGCTGCACGATTTGCGCTTTGGGAAAACCATAACGATTGCGGTAACCCACGGGAAACAATGCCACGGTCGGCGACACTGCGTCCAAAAATACTGGCGTGGATGAGGTGCGACTGCCGTGGTGCGGTGCCACCAGCACGTCACTGGCCAGCCGGTCGCCCAACATCTGTACCAATTCATATTCCGCTGCCCGTTCGATATCGCCAGTGAGTAACACGCTGTGCTCACCCGCCTGCACCCGCAGTACACAGGAATGATTATTGTCTTTGCGCCCCCCCGCACCCACATCCTTGCCTGGGTGCAATATCGTAAACATCACTCCGTCCCATTGCCAGCGCTGTCCGGTCTGGCACGGTTCAGCCCCGTCAATACGCTGCGGCACACTGCTAAGCACCCGCTGTGCAGGTATGGCTGCACGCAGTCCTGCCACACCTCCCATGTGATCATTATCACCGTGGCTCACTACCAGCATATCGACGTACCGCCGCCCTTGCGCACGCAGATACGGTGCAACCACCGCCTCTCCGGTGTTAAAACCACTGGAAAATCGCGGCCCCGTATCAAACACCAATACGTGATTTTGCGTCTGCACCACTGCCGCCAGTCCCTGACCTACATCCAGCAAAGTGAAACGTGCCTGTCCCTGCGGAATGGCGGCCGGAGACACAAACAACAATGGCAACAATCCGACCAACCCTACCCACCGCGCCGGTACACCACGCGGTGCCAGCAACCAGAGAATACCCACCACCGCCACTGGCATGGCCCATAGCGGCGGAGCCATTTGCTGCCATGCTGCCAACTTCCATTGTGCGAGCCCCTCCAGCCACCACCACAATACATCCAGACTGAATGTGGACAGGCTCAACAGCCATCCACCCACAGTGGCGGAAAACCCCAGACAAATACTGCCCAACAATGTCAGTGGCACAGTGATCAGGCTGACCCATGGCACTGCCAGCAGGTTGGCCAGCGGCGCAACTACGGAGGCTTGCTGAAACAACAGCAACAAAGCCGGAAACAGGCTCACTGTGACCAGCCATTGCACCCGTCCCCAGCGCCACCAGTATGAATTCATCGACAATCGGCCAGACATGCCGTACACAATCGTCGCCACCGCACCAAACGACAACCAGAAACCGGCGGACATAACGGCCAACGGGTCAATCATCAATACCAGCAACAGCGCCAGGGCCAGCAAATGTGAAGGGCGGGTATGGCGCTGCACAATAATTGCCAGCATCACTACAGCGACCATTACCAGTGCCCGCTGTGTGGGCACGGAAAAACCGGCAAGCATGGCGTACACCGTTGCGGCCGACAGAGCGGCTACAGCACCGGCTTTCGCAGCAGGCCAACGATTCACTGCGCGAGCCGATAAACACCACAGTCCACGCATCAGAAAAAAGGCAAAACCTGCCACCAGTCCCACATGCAACCCCGAAATGGCCACCAGATGACTGGTGCCCGTGCGGGTCAACACATTCCATTGCGGCGGGTTGATCTGCTGGCGATCACCAATGGCCAGCGCCAGCACAATGCCACGCAGTGGATGATCATCAAGACTTGCCAGAATCCGGGTACGCAGTGTTTCCCGTAATTGATCCATCTGATAGGCATTACCCACCGGGGCCAGACGTTGATTGACAGGAACGGTGGTGTCCGTTTTCTGGGGGTTTTTCACATGACGCACGTACCCTTTGGCGCGAATGCCCTGTTGGAACAAAGAGGCTTCGTAATCAAATCCTCCGGGATTGGAAAAACCGTGTGGACGTTTCAGACGCACTTGCAGCCGCCAGCGCTCTCCCACATGAACAGAGGGTGTTTTATGCCCCTTGCGAGAGTACCAACTCAGTAACAGTTTGCCCGGCACCGTTTGAGCTTCGCCCTGCCAGTGCAGGCTTTGCGGCACAAACTGAAAACGCAATCGACGCCCCTGCCACTCCGGCAACGAAGCGATATAGCCTTCCACTACCACATCCCGCCCTTCCAGTTTCACAGGCAACGCCCCAGCCAATAATTGGTGGGCAATAATGCTGGCCATGAAGAAACCCATGCCGGTGCCGATAAACACACTCATGAAAACCGGCCAGGGACGCCCCCGAAAAAACCAAGCCAACGCGGTCACAGTCATCAGTAATGTGAACAGTAAACCCAGCAGAAAAGCCCTGCCCGGCAACACCGCTAATGTCTGCAAACCCGCAGTACCTATCAAAAACCCCAGCGCCATCCTGCGCATTTTTAACGTCCCTGTGTTGCATCTGGATTACTCTTATTTGTTGCTATCGGGACAACCCCTTTCCCACCGCCTGAAATTGTGGATAATGGCCGACCTTGCCACCCATTAAAAACAACCCGCATGCCAAAACGATTTATCAAACGCTTCATGCCGAATCAACAAAAGATTCGTGACCATAAGCATTTGCAATTTCTTGGCGTTCTGCTGCACGATCCCAACATCTTCCACCTGAACCGGCGTTCGGTCTCCGGTGCATTCAGCGTCGGCCTGTTTATGGCCTTTGTGCCTATACCGCTGCAAATGATATTCGCCGCCATTGGGGCCATTGTATTGCGAGTGAACCTGCCCATTTCTGTGGCACTGGTATGGATCACTAACCCGCTAACCATCCCACCCATCTATTATTTTACCTACAAAGTGGGTACCTGGATTTTGCAAACACCCGTGCGGGACATCCAGTTTGAATTATCGACTCACTGGCTAATGGGGGAGCTGGGTCTGATTTGGCAACCGCTGTTGTTAGGCTGTCTTGTCACCAGTACCGTTCTTGCCCTGCTGGGCAATTTGGCGATTCGCCTGTTTTGGCGTCTGTATGTCAGCCAGAGTTGGCGCAAGCGCCGACAGGATCGTGCAGAGAGAAAAAGGCAAAGAAGGGCACAAAACCATACGGATTAACCGTTCAGCTTTCTTCAAATTCACCGTTCGTCAAGCGCAACACCCGCGACATGCGTTGCGCCAGTTGCAAATCGTGCGTCACCAGCACCAGACTGGTACCCAGCTCATCATTGAGTGCTAACATTAAATCGTAAACCTGCGCTGCGGTGTGCTGGTCCAGATTACCCGTGGGCTCATCGGCCAGCACACACAGAGGTTTGGTGATCAGCGCACGGGCGATGGCTGTACGTTGGCGCTCACCGCCCGAAAGTTCTGCCGGTTTGTGTTGCAATCGTGCCGCCAACCCCACCTTGCCCAGAAGATCAGCCGCCTGCTCTTTAGCTTCCGCGGCGGATAAACCACGAATCAACAACGGCATGGCCACATTTTCCAGCGCTGTGAACTCCGCCAGCAAATGATGAAACTGGTAGACAAAGCCCAGCATTTTATTGCGCAACCGACCCCGCTCCGCCTCGTTGAGTGCATCCAGGCGCTGGCCACCCACACTGACTTCGCCGCATGTCGGCTTATCCAGCCCACCCAGCAAATGCAATAACGTACTTTTGCCCGAGCCTGATGCGCCCACGATGGCCACTCGCTCACCGCGCCGAATATCCAGCTGAATATTACGCAATACTTCTACAGCCAGCCCACCTTCATCGAACGTTTTATTCAAACCCTGACACTGCAACACACTGGGTTGATCACTCATAACGCAACGCCTCCGCCGGTTGGGTACGTGAGGCCCGCCAGGCCGGGTACAAGGTTGCCAGTACACTCAACGTAAAGGAAATGGCCGAGATTTTAAACACATCATCCCAATGCAGTTCTGACGGAAAGGTGTTGATGTAATACACATCCCCCGGCATAAACTGGATACCCAGCACACCTTCCAGCCAACCCACGACAACGTCAAGGTTAAGCGACAATGTGACACCCGAAGCAACACCCAGCAGCACACCGATGATACCGATCACCACACCCTGTATGATGAAAATCACCATAATCGAACCCGGTGTGCTGCCCAAAGTACGCAGGATAGCGATATCGGCCTGCTTGTCCGTCACCACCATCACCAGCGTAGAAACGATATTGAACGCTGCCACCGCTACAATCAGCATCAGAATAATAAACATCATCATTTTTTCAATTTTCACTGCGCGGAACAGGTTGGCATGGCGCATGGTCCAGTCAGAAATCCAGTAACCACCCGGTAATGCATTCACCAGTTCATTACGCACCGGCACCGCTTCAAACATATCCGTCAGTTTCAGGCGTAACCCCGTTACACCCTCCCCCATACGAAACAGACGAGCCGCATCGTCGAGATGCACTAGCGCCAGCGCACTGTCGTACTCGTGCATACCCACCTCAAAAATACCTTTCACAGTAAAACGTTTCAGACGTGGCATAATGCCAGCCGGGGTGTTGCTGGCCTGTGGTGTCACCACCGTTACCTTGTCACCAATGGAGGCGCTCAGTTTACGTGCCAGCCCCACACCCAGCACAATACTAAATTCTCCGGCGCGCAAATCACCCAATTCGCCGATAATCATCTTCTGCCACACATCCGACACCGCTGGATCCCGATCTGGCAATACACCGCGCAGCAGACTGCCCTGCACCTGTGAGCCGAAACTGACCATCACCTCTTTACGCACATAAGGCGCAAGCCCCACAACACGGGAGTCGTATTTCTCGATGGCCTCCCCCAGCACCGACCAGTCCGTCAACGGCGCATTGTCCAGACGGGAGATAGTAATGTGCGAAGCCATGCCCAAAATACGTTCGCGTAATTCCTTCTCAAAGCCATTCATCACCGACAACACGGTAATCAATGCCATCACCCCCAGCACAATGCCCATCATGGATGTCAGAGAGATAAAAGAAATAAACTGATTGCGGCGTTTGGCGCGTAAATAACGCAGACCGATGTAAAGTTCCAGAGGTTTAAACATGGGGTGCCAATGTGGTAACTGAATTTAGTAGTGGCTGTCAATAATACAACGCACCCAACCGGGCACTGCCTGTGAGCAGCGATGTTAACACGCAACAATTGACAGAGGTACTCGGACCGTGTCCAGACATGATAATGAGTCCAGTGCGCTTTACAATTGCATCAAGCTGTATACTCTGGCAAGGTAAGTGACGCCGTTTTGCACCATTCTTGGGGGAGTTAATGATGCGCCGATACCATTCAACATCCAAATACCTGCGTAATTTTTATCTGGCCATGCTGCCGCTTATTCTGTTAGGCCTGAGTGCCTGCGCCACGACACCCTCCCCGGAGAACATGGAAGACAGCACGACGGCAAACGACACCCTCTCGCAAGCTGTCACACAAATACCTGACGCTCCGCAGAACGACAATACTGCCACCACCGCCGAACCAACCGACATTGAACCTTCCCTGATGGAACCTGCCATGAGCGAGCCCGAACCTGCCATACAAGAGGAACCTGTCACTCCCCTTGCGGAAACCGAGCCAGTCTCCACCATCAACACCTCCTGCAAAAACTCGCCCTACAGCAAATATGAAAAACAGTCACGCGCCAGCATTGCCAAGGGATTGAGTGCAACCACCGCAGGCACCTACGGTGTCGGTTTTCGTAACCTCGACGAACACAAAAAATGGAACGAAACACATAACGCACTGTTCAGCGCCGTGAACCAGGCTTGCATCACATTAAGCAAATGTGCAAAACAGCACCCGGAAGACAAAACAACACAATGTGCAAAAGAGGCCAAACAGTTTGACGAATGGCAAAACCTGGCAGCAGGTTTCGCCGAAAAAGCAAAGCAAAGCGAAACCACACAACCCCCGAAAATCTGTTCTTTCACTGCAAACTTTGATGATGCTGCCAATTGCTTTCATGCCCTGGCCGACAACATCGATAACACTTGCACCACCAGTGATTGCAAAAAGACCAGTGACTGCTGGCGAAGCGTCGGCTTTCTCGATGGCGTAATCAATCAGGCCGCTTCCGCCTGCGTCTTTGTACACACACCGCTAGCGGAATGCCATGGTTATGTAACAGCAACCCAGCGACGCAAAGACAAGTTTGAACGCTGTGTGAAAATGCAAAAAAACCTTAATACACACATCATCCCCGTACTATAAAGAGCCACCGCCACCACTCAGGTGTTAACGAGGCCTACGTTAAGTACCGGTTATTTTTTGCTCAACCCCAAGCGCTAAAAACACTTTTTAAAAAAATCACCGGACATGCAATGTTAAAAAGCGCAATGATTTCTGCCTTTTAACGATCGTTAGTGTTCAAAGCTTCGGCATTACCACAAAACAATCAGGTACCGCGTGGGCAAAAAAACATGCCCACCCTACTTATGCTGACACTAAAAACAGATCGAAATAACGGTGTTCTCAGCAAAAAGGGTTAACAACATTATTTAGCGTTTAATCACTTGGCGTTTAATTCCCCGCAGCTTACTGCGAATACCGTCATTCCGGCATGTCTTTAGCCGGAATCCAGAGGCTGAAACCCCTGAGCCCTGACCTTCGCCGGAGTGACGTGATGATATTAATACCCCGCTTTCGCGGAGCGAAAATCGAGCGTTAACGAGATAGCTTGCTGCGGGGTAGTTTATTTCACATTCAAAGAAATGACTTAAAGAGCCAAACAAATGCCCTACTGCTATTAAACATATCGGCAATTTGATAAGTAATTATAAAAAACACCGGATAAAACATTTCCGGTCTGGACCGTGGGAAATGATGCGCCAATCGAGCCAGCCTCTCAATAACGTTATTTGTATTACAAAGAAAAACAACGGCTATCCCGACAAATGCACCACCAATGATATCAGTAGGGTAATGCAGGCCCAAATATACCCGGGGAAAGGCTATAAATAACGTTGTGTATACAAGCGCAAATATTCCGACTTTTTTAGATATATAGAACATTCCGGCGGATAAGGCATAAAATAATACGGCATGATCACTGGGAAATGAAGACCATCCTTCCAATGCTGTTATCTGCATAGTATAGGGAAGTGTAAAGTCCAAGCTTTCCTCATGTATGGGACGAAGCCTGAACGGCAACAACATCGCCAAGGCTCTTGCTAAAACCATAGCAACAAAGCAAGCAAATAATGTAGAAATCAGATGCACTTGAACATAGGATTGATTTTTATCAACCCTGAACCAGCCCCACCAAAAAATGGCAAGCAAAACGCCACCTTTAACCAGATGATTTTCTGAAATAAACTTTATGGTAGAATCAACAGCCCATGACTGTTGAGAAAATTGATTGACAAATTCAATCATCATTGAATCAAATATATTCATTACAACCCCATCATTGCGATTAAAAACTAAATATTTTTATTAGAGTTTTAGCTGTTACCGATTAGCTCATAAATTTCATCATTAATATTACTGACATAGTTTTTCTCTGAAAACTTTTTATCGACCATTTCCTCACCATTCAAACCCATATCTGATCTTAGTTTATGCGATGACGCAAGACGTTGCATATACCCTGCTAATTCAACTGTATTATTTTCTTTAAACAAAAACCCGGTTTTATTATGTATTATGGTTTCTTTTATCCCAGTACCATTTGTACCTATATTGGGCAATCTGCAAGCTGATGCCTGTAATAATACTAAACCCAACCCTTCTTCATTTGAGGCCAATATATTGACATCAACAACGCGTAAAAAATGTTCCGCCACGCTATCAACATAACCCAAAAATAACACTGAACCTGTTAAGCCTCTTTCTTTTACAATCGCTAAATATTTTTCTTTTTCTGGGCCTTCCCCAATAAACAAGAGCTTAACATTAGGATTTATTTTCTTAACTTCTTCAAAAGCATCAATCACTAACCCGACGCCTTTATACTCTCCGACAAAACCAACCTGAGAAAATACAACATCATCAGAGGCTATACCCAATGCGGCTCTGTATCGACATTCCCTTTTATTTCTTCTCGCATAAATATCAACATTATCAATACCAGGGTAAATAACCTTGCCTTCCAGGTTAGCTTTATATTTCGAATGACTTGCAGTGAATTTACTGGGGAAAATCACTCTATCAGAAAATTTAACAAGCCAAATATAATAATATCTTTTTGGTGCCGGGTGATGAAACTGACAAACAAGGGGGATTTTTTTTATTATTTTAAGTGGAACAGACAATTGACAAGGCCGCCCACCATTCGCATAAAGTAAATCTATTTTTGATTTATTACAGAAGCTTAATAGCCAATGAAAAGCATGGATATATTTAAATAAAGGAAACGATACATAACTACCTTCAAACATAAATTCAGGGAATTTACGTAAATGACATTCAATATTAATCGATTTCAACTCTTCTATAAAAATATCACTATCACAAATAACAATCGGATAGAAAGCATCTCTATCCAGCCCCTTAAGCACGGTGATAAGCGTGAATTCTGTTCCTCTTATCTGGTCTCCACCGCTATGTAAAAACAAAATATTTTTCTTCATTTTTTCTTTATCACTATAAAAAATTCAATAAAACACCCCATAGAAATCTGCGGGAAACTCAACCTAGAGAAATAAAATAAAAAATCCGGTGATATTCTTCATGCCATACTGTCAGTATTTAACCATAATTTTCATTGTTTATTACGCTTCACTTTATAGCCCGATCAAATAATAACCAACCGTTTAATGGTTGTGAAAAATTTCAACGCCGCCATGAATAAAATAAATCAAGCGTGAAATAAAATCGGAATGCTATAGAAGATCTACAACAATATCCACTTATGAATTGGTTATTAAAACTTAATTTGGTAAAAAATAACAGACACCAAAAAATTTCCTCGCTTATAATCAAACACAGATAAATCCTGTGAAAGCACATGTAGTAAAACTTTTGCAAAACCATTCGCATTCTGCGATTTCACAAAGGATTTACTATCAACCTCAGACAATAACTTAATATAATACATTGTTTTTATTGATATAAAATAATTTCATTGCCGACTGGCATGGTCTCTGCTCTATCTCCATAAACAATCAAACTATTTTTGGAGATGGCAATGGATCTTGAATGTATCGACACACCTGGTGGCGATCTGGTCGTCAAGCTATGTGGTGAAATGGATGCCCTGGGTTGCACAAAGATACGCACCGAATTGGAACGGATAACTGATACCAAAAATACAAATGTATCTCTTGATCTCAGCCAAGTGAGTTTTCTCGACTCTTCTGGGATTGGTGCTATCGTTTTTCTATATAAGCGCCTCAAAGCTCAGGAACGCACACTGATTATTGTCGGCGTACAAGGCCAACCTCAGGAATTGATGGAATTACTGCGTATCGATAGCGCTATCCCAGTCAGAACAATACCCGTGAATGATCTATATGACACCACTTCTTTACAGAAAACGCACTAATGCACCGGTTAAGTATAAGCGTTATTTTTCCTGCCCTTTTTACGCTTAGCGGGTGTGTAAACTGGCCTGCCGGAGGTCATGGCGGTATGGCTGAACACTATTATGAGGCGCTAAACCCGGTTATACCAGACCAGCCTTTGGGGCCGGAGCACGGCTTGCGATTCGATCTGGATTTGGCTCGGCAACACCTGGATATACTCATACTGGAAGGTGCGGAATTGTGTTTTCCTGCAACAGTGATACAAGCCAGACAACGCCAGAACGATATCACCCGTGAGCTTTACGGCAATCTTGATTTTGATGCCGCTACCAACCTGATTGTGCAGCGCAAGTTGCTGGCACGTCTGGAACGCCAACTTGATTATGTAAAACAACAGAATGTGTGTATCTTACCTATGGCCGAAGGCCAGACGAAACCTGGAGATATTGGCAAACGCATCTATGATTTGTTAAATGGGAACAATCAGTTTTCTTCCGACTCACCTGAACTCAATCCTAAGTATGTCGCTCAACTGGCTGAAGCTGCTCAACTGCTACGCAACCAGCCTGGTTACCACTTACGCATCACTGGCCACCCTGATGCTTTTGGAAAACCGGAATATAACCACACACTTTCTTTACAACGAGCTCAAAAGGTCGGACGCTATTTGCAGGTGATGGGACTTCCTGCTGAGCGCATTCATATTGATGCAGTTGAATCAGATCACCCATTATTGATTGATGATAACAAGTCAGCACAGACCAAACAGGTAACCCCTCGCGTCAGCATTGAGCTGATTGAATCTCCAGCTCTGGTTCAAACAACCCGGAAATAACCACAATGCTATCAAAAAATAATTTATGGATAATCCTGTTATTATTCCTTTTCTCACCACTGGTAAATGCTGAGGACTACCGGGTACAGATAAGCGATCTTATCCAGGTTTCACTATCTGGTGAAAACTCTCTGGAAAAACCCATCATCGTCAACCGGCAAGGAAATATCCTGTTACCCGAAGTCGGTCTTATACCCGTCGCAGGCATGACAGAACCTGAAATGAAAATAAAGGTCACTGACTACCTCAGCAAGGTATTTCGTGACCTAACTCATTTGCAAGTTTATGTCTATAAAAAACAATTACTGATCAATGTATCGGGATATGTAAATCAACCCGGCGAGTTTACATTAGCAGCCAATGGGTCGATACAAATGGCACTTCATGCCGCTGATGGACTGCGTACCGGAGCACAATTGGATCGTATACAATTGATTCGTAATGGTACAACCCGGGTATTTAACTATAAGCAATATCTCGATAGCGGAGATCACAGCTCACTGCCTAAACTAAAGTCAATGGACACTCTTTTCATACCCGCATCACCCATGACTGGAAATGTTGAAGTAGACTTTGACCCATCCAAAATAGCAGATGCAGGTGATGCCGCTGATAACCGTAATGCAGTCAAGATATTTGGAGAAGTGAATCGACCCGGTAGCTTTTCTCACCGGAAGTCAATGAATATTGTTGATCTACTCATGCGTGCGGGAGGCGTTACGCGCCATGCAGGCGTTGAGCAAATCCGGGTAATCACTCAAGGCACACCTGTTTTGTTTGATTTGACACAATATCTCGATACTGGCAACGAAAAACTTTTACCTGTAATGATGCCGGGTGCCACTATTTTTGTCCCTCGGCAAGAGGATGAAATAAAGACCGGCGGAAATCGGGTGTATGTAATGGGCGCGGTCGCCCGGCCCGGTGCATTTCAGGGTAAAGAGGGGGCGACGTTAATGGATGTTCTGGCCAATGCTGGCGGTCCAACACGTTTTGCCGAATCACAAAAAATTCGTATCATGAAGGCCAATGGCAACATCATCTCCTTTAATTTGACCGGCTACATGGAAGGTACAACACCTTCCCCCCTCCCCGAAATCATACCGGGCGACGCCATATTCATCCCCGAAAAAAGAAATACCAATAATACAAAATCACAGTGGATATACCAGGCTTCGGAAAAATCTATTTACATTTTTGGTCAGGTTGGCTCACCTGGGCGATATGCATTTACCGACACCATGCATTTTCTGGATATTCTTTCTGCCGCCGATGGCCCTACAGGAAATGCTGATATTCACAATATCCGCATCAGCCATCGTAACGGCAAACATGCTCAAGTAAGCAAATTAAATCTGGCCTTGTATTTTGAGACGGGTGATGAATATCTGTTACCGCCAGTCAAAACCGGCGATACCATCTATGTACCTGAGAAAAACCGCATCTGGCTTGATCAAAGCAAAGAAAGCACAATACGTGTACTCGGTGCCGTAAATAAACCCGGGCGCTATCGCTTCAACAACAGCATGACCCTGCTCGATTTACTCGCAGAAGCTGGCGGCCCAAGCGCAAATGCTTATGTTCAAAAAATTACTGTGGTAAATCTCTCATGTTGCCGGGACCAGGCCCGCAGCTTCGATTTGGCAGCGTTCAGCCGAACGGCATCTTTTGAAGATTTACCCGTACTGCGGGTTGGTGACACGGTATATGTACCGAGTAGAAATGAAAGCACTTTGGAAAAAATGCGCGCCGGTCTAAATGATATATTTCAAATTACGGCACTCTCGGCTCTGCTAGGACTTCTCTAATGCACATCCCGTCACAACACATAGAAATCGAGCGAATCTACTCTCAAATACTGGGAGAGGGAAAACGTTCTATCGCCATCAGTTCAGCAAACTCCGGGGAAGGTGTAAGCTCTATTGCGCAGGCACTGGTACAACGTAATCTGCTGGCAGGTCATTCCACACTTTTGGTTGACCTTAATTTACATCACCCTTCTCTTAACAGTTTGCTCAAATTAGACGAGCTGGAACAAGAACCGGATTTTCTTGATAAACCACAACTGGTCATGGTACAAAAATCTGTTGCATTAACCGGGATCACTCCTCCAACCCGGCGCAGCCTGATAATGAAGCTGCGTAAGCCCGGTGTACTCGAACAATATATTGCCGAGTGGCAACAAACATTTGATGCTGTAATTTTTGATACCTCCCCTATCAACCGCGTTAATGCCAACAATATTCCGCCAGAACGAGTAGCTGCCGCCTGTGATGGCAGCCTACTGGTTGTGTTGGCAGGCAGTACCACCGAAGCCATGGTTTCCACCGCTGTGAATAAATTAAGTGCCGCAGGCGCACAATTATTAGCTTGCGTATACAATGATCGCGACAACCCCTCCCTAAAAAGTGAATTGTTACGCGAACTGCATCGTTTCGAACCACGTTTCAACAATATTAGCCATCGCCTCAAAAATTGGGTGCAACAAAATCGCCTGCTGTCCATGGAAACCTGAAAAGGTTGTCACGAAACCATTAACGGGATAATCATGGATCGCCTATTGTTTGAAATTCAAAAACCGGCTACGCTTGAAGCGATCCGCGAATTGCGCCACCTGCTTGAGCCCGTAGTACAGGCCACTGTACCCGACCTGCCCATTCAACATCGAATCCTGCTTTGCCTTTCTGAAGCAGTGACAAATTTGGTTTTACATGCCACCCCCAAAGCCAGTCTGGTGACTATGTACTTCGGACTTAATAGTGACGGATGGTGGCTGGAACTCCAGGACGATGGTGCGCCATGGAACCCAACTCAACATGAACCAACCAATACCTCAACGAATTTTGAATTAATCGAAAATGGCCGGGGTACTGCCCTGTTACACACGCAATGTGAACGAATCGAATATTATTCTGGTGACACTATCAAGCCTAATCAATTACGAATGACCTGGGCAACACCCAAGCAACACCTTCGTCCAACAGTTCTGATAGTGGAAGACGATGCGCCTTTACGCCGAATTTATACCGCTTATCTTACCGAAGATTTCGAACTACTCATGGCATCCAATGGCCATGAAGCACTGCAACAATTAAATACCAGTAAAATAGACTTGGTTCTGTCGGATATTAACATGCCGAAAATGGGTGGATTTTCCTTACGGAAAAGCCTGAAACAAACATCTGGCACAACCATAATGCCTTTTATATTTTTAACTGCTTTTGATGATACCCACATGCAGCAACAGGCAACAATCCTGGGCATTGATGATTATCTTGTAAAACCAGTTGATAAAGCACAATTGGTTCACACAATTAACCGTGTACTGGGTCGCTCACAACAAATATATCGACACCTGACGGATCGAATAGATAAGAATATCACATCATCATTAGCGCCTAAATTACCAAAAGAATCACATGGTTGGCGGCTCTGTTTTGCCAATAGACATACGGGTATCGGTGGAGGAGACTTACTCTTACATCGCAGTAGTAAAGAACAATTGGCACTTGTGCTGATTGATATCATGGGCCATGACGACTGTGCCAAGTTTTTTGCTTATGCTTATGGAGGGTATCTTCGCGGATTAATGCACAGCAGCGACACAGACATATCCCCCTCACAATTATTGGAAAAACTATCCGAGAGTGCGCTACAGGATGACCTGTTGTCACAAGTGACATTAACCAGCTGCGTGGTAACCCTTTCCCCTGGCGGGAAGATAACGTTGGCCAGTGCCGGCCACCCACCGCCGCTTCGAATCAGTAAAAATGGTACTAAAGCGATACCCATTGGCGGTATACTGCCTGGCCTTTTGCCCGCTACCACGTATCAAACCAAATCCATACATCTTGAAAATGGAGAGCGTGTCGCCCTTTATACCGATGGCCTGTTTGAGTCAGCTGAAGATAGCGACACCAGAAAAAAACTGGAAACCCAAATAACCACAGCGTTAATAGATACTCTCAACAACCCGATTGAACAGTCTATACAGAAAGCTATGGATGTATTTGATGAACTTGCAGGCACACCACCCAAGGATGATACATTATTATTATTAATGGAAAAAATAAAACCTTGTCCAATATGAATTAATCGCTAAAAACATTCAAGCAAATAAAATCATTACTTTTCATCCTCTGGAACAGGCTTTTCCCCGGTCACAAACCACAACATCATAAAACCGAACACAAAGACGCAAAAATCCATTCCTAAAGGTGGCAATGCATATGTTTTTATTATTCAAATTTCACCAGCACAGCCCCCTCATACCCCGTCAAGCTAATCGTGTTAGCAGCATCCTCAAATGTCCCATCATAATTTACACGGCGATAATAACCGGGCAATGTAAGTTCATGTGTAACGGACATAAAGTCGGAATTACCACCAAAAAAATCGGTGTGGTACAAAACAAGACCATTACTGTAATCACGAGCAATAATCATTTGTTTCGGGAAATCAACACCTGCAATGGCGTTTTTATTTTCTGATTGCCAAGCATAGTAAATGTTTGAAGGAGTAACTGGCACAGCACCTACCTGATCAAACGTAGCTATATCCGGATGCGTTAATATCAGTTGAGTACTGTCACCGATAACCGCATAATCTTCATCTGTTGTTTTTGCTGTATACATCACAGGCTGGACAGTTTGATCAGGCCATTTTTGAATATTCATTGTCGGCCTTCCAATATCGACAGCCAACATTAACGATGGCTGGTAAGCGATATTTTTCGGGATGCCCAATTTATAAAAATTTCCTTCTTCAGTATTTCCCGACCCATAGTTATAACTATTATTCCAACTGGTATAAAACGTTTTTCCAGGAATATTAACCAGATAATACATCGCCAGCCCCGTTGAAATTCTCGATTCCCAGGCAGATTTTGTATTCAACATTGGAATAGAGCCGGTCCACCCGGCATGAGCGATAACAACCGTTTTTTTATTAGCTTGTGACAAAGCAAACGTATCCCACATTTTCGCTATACCAAAGTAGCCATCAAGCCCCTGTCCAGGGCGAATGTAATCCTCACGAAGAAACGTATCAAATGCATCGATATATTTCATTCTGTTATTTTGGCGTTCAAAAATATTTTCCGCTGATGTGTTTGCGGCTACCCAGGGACTCCCTGATTCATATTTTATTTCCCGAATAGTGTCAAGAAAAGCATCCTGGTATTTCTCTTTAAAATCCGGATCATCAATCATAACGCCATGTTCTACGGTTTTACCACCAATCCCAACAAGATTAATGCCATCAAGTTTGAAAACATCATCGTTGTATGCACCTGCCAGAGAATTTTTAATCCATTCCTGGCTTATAACATTTGCTATGGCGGCCCTATAGGACGGGTTAAGAAAATCAGGCCTTTGAAAATTTGAGGTTTTACCCCACATATTACCAAGTGGTGTTACTCTTGATTCATAGCGAAACCGTGCGGAAGCTGTCGTATTCACACGAACATTAAATTCTGAAGCATCAACATACCCATCACCATTTCTGTCATTTTCAGGATCCCACCCACGAATCAGACGTTTTTGATTGGGTTTATTAATATAGGGCATAAAGTTTTTTATCATAATATCCTGGACAACCGGTTGATCATTAATATCTTCATCAACACGGCATATTTTTACAATGTAAAACTTTTTACCTTCCTTAATATACTTATTACCAAAAAACTGGCCTGTTTTATTATCTGGATCATATGTCGCCGCTTTCACCCAATCACTGGCAGGCTGCCAACTTATGACACCCGAAATTTTCAACCCGTTAGTACCATCCATCATATCTGAATCACTGGTATTCCATTGATTCACTACACCACTTTCCACATCGATTCCAGAAGGATATTTCACAATCAAGCGACCGGTTATTGCTGCCGATTTCAGGACAAACTCAACCTGGTCAAACTTCTCCGGCATATAAATGAAAACACAACCACCTTTTTCTGACCCCTTGAAAGGCTGAATCTCATAAGGAGGAAGTTTCCAGACAAGAAACCCTGAGTGATCTTCTTCCGCAGTCCAGCCAGCAACCCACGGGCGGCGATTTAATGGTGTGTATATTGAATGATCCGGATATATCCCCTGAACAACGGTATCTTCTGAGAAATGGAGAAAGTAATCTTCATAATTTTCATTAACACGTTCAGCATATTCACGCAGATCAAACCCGACTGAAGTCGGTGAAAAATCTATTTTTTGGGTATATATATAGCCAAGACTGATGATTTTATCCGCCGCTGATTTATCATACGTTGAACCGAGAGCCACATCAGCATGACTTAATTCCCAGTCGATCAATTGCTCCTTTGTTGATATCGGATACCCCATGGACTCATAATTTTCGGCGTGATAACCAGGAATAACCCAGGCCGTTGCAGTCGATGGATATACTTTTGTAACAAATCCGGGGTCGCTTACCGGGGCTGTGCTATTAACGGGGTCTTCTGTACCAGAATTCCCCCCTCCTCCGCAGCCACTCAGTAACAGAATCGTACCTATCAGCAATAGCAGACAATGAAAACAGTAGGGAAAAGAGAATATCGTCATATTTTTTTTCATCGCAATTGCTCCGGCTTTATTATTTGTACAGCAATAAATTTTTCTAAACCATTCTTTCCGAATAAGCCTAGAAAACTTGTGTCTTTCGGGTACAGCGAAAATTAAAATTGCGAAAAAAAACAAGGTAAATAATACATCGCCACATACCGGAAGATAGCCAGTATAACGTCCTTATCATTGCGGCGGCATTTCACAATTAAGGAAAATATTGAAATGTAATATTATATACCTATGACCTTTTGTGTCATGCCAAGGAAAATGACACGTAATAGCCAGCCTGTTATGAAAAGCTTTAATGCGGCCACAGAATAACAAGGGCGCATAATAAAACCACAACAGGTTATCACTAACACAGAGAGGCCCGCTGGATGGACAACTTTAATTATAATCGATATTTTTGTTATTTCATGCTGGCGTCGGAAAATGCACACACAACATTACCGGTGATTTTGCAAAACGCAAAGCGAAATAAAAACGCGCCTGTCTTATTATCCCAATTTGATAATGAAATATGTAAAAACCCCGAGAAAACCCATAATTCATTGACATATGATATACATTTCAAGAAATAGTTCATTGGCACGATAGTTGCTATTTTTTTGTACAACCTGAGCTTCACTATAATAATCAGATGTTACCAGCAAGAGCCTCTTGGGGGTTATCACCACGAATAAAAATACTCATCGCACTCAAACATGCGATAATTCCCGCGTGCTCACTTAAGGGTGGACCAAAAATGTAAGGGCTCCGCAGAAGAAAAAATCCTTGTACAAGCCAACCCTGAATACCTTCGGCTCAAAAACTTACCTGTAATAATTTCCCTATCAGGCACCCGGACTTAATTTGTATTTTCTGAAAGTACCCGTTTTTGTGCTCCGCATAAGACAAGACAATAAAGTTCTGAAATAAACATACAGGAAAATATTTTATTTCAAATTTTTATGATTAAAAAATAGGTGTCAAAAGCAAATGCTTTGGGCAAAAACCGGCTAGACAAAATAACGGCAAGGATGCGGAAGGTAGAATGACTCAATAAATAAAACAAAATAGGGACGTTATAAAATGCATACTTTAAAGGCCGGTAGAAATTGAACCTCTGCAAGCACGGACAAACCCTATTGAGTTATATCTCAAAATCAATCTGTATACGGTGGCCACTCTGGTTACAATTGGCATTGGCAACGGCTGTTTTTTTTCTGCTGATCAATTTGATTGCCACATCATTAGTTCGCTATGTAGTGAGCAACTTTGAATTCAAACAGGTGGAAGAACAAAGCTATAATTCCTTGGCACTTTTCTCTGCTGCCATTATTGATGCCGTCATCACAAAAGATATCTCCTTGATCAATACCGTTGTGAAACAATCCCTGAAACGTGCTCCCAATATAGTCGCTCTCTCGATTGAGAGTGAAAAAGGTCAATTGCTTGGCAAGCATTCACAAGCACATGCCATGGCTGGCAGCGATATACGTGATTACCATTATGCCATCGTACTGGATGGAAAAAGAGTAGGTACTATTAATATAAGCTGGAATATAGCCCCAATCCAACAAAAAATAAATCACCATATCGCTAAAATTAAATTATTTATTTACATCATAATCATTTTTTTCATCGGTCTGACAATTATACTCATCCACTATTTTGCCGTTCGCCCAATACATCGCACAACTCGTCACCTGGCTGCATTATCAGAGAACAAACAATCTTCCCCTTTAAAAAATGATTTTTTTTCCTGTCGTGAACTATGGCACCTCACAACATCAGCAAACACGCTCGCCAGCATGATGCAAAAACGCGACAAAGAGATGTTACAAGCGCATGAGACGTTACAAATTTCCCATGATAAAGCCCTCGTCGCCAGCCGGGAAACATCAGATTTCCTGGCTACCATGAGTCATGAAATCCGTATTCCCATGAATGCCGTGTTAGGCGTTCTTAGCTTGCTTAAAAACACCCCTCTGGATAACAAACAACTACAACTGGTGCGCACTGGCTGTGATTCTGGCGAGCTATTGCTGACCATCATTAATGATATTCTCGATTTTTCCAAAATGGAAGCCGACAAACTGCAACTAAAGCACATCAGCTTTAATCTACACCGCCTGATCACCAATAGCGTCGAATTACTCCGGCCGCAGGCAGACCAAAAAGCGCTGGCGCTTATTCTTTTTTTGGAAGCCGATCTTCCTTGCTATGCCAAGGGAGATCCGGATCGTTTGTGCCAGATTCTAATCAACCTGATCAATAATGCCATTAAATTTACCTCCGTCGGCAGAATCAGCATCAGAACCTCTGCAATTTATCTTGGTAATGAGCGTTTTACCTTCCAGTGCTCGGTGCAGGACACTGGCATCGGTATTGCCAAAAATTTTCAGGCGTCACTGTTCGAAAAATTTACGATGGACAATCAACACCACTCCAGAAACCATGAGGGCACGGGCCTGGGACTCGCCATTTGTAAACATCTGGTGACTCTTATGCATGGTAATATCAGTTTTAAAAGCGAACCTGGAAATGGCAGCACTTTTACATTTAGCATTACTCTGGAAACAGCAAACAAACATGAAAGTGAAAATAAAACGACGTTGAATGACGCTCAACAATTACCAAAAGCCAACACCCGAATTTTGCTGGCTGAGGACAATTCAGCAAACCAGATGGTTACCAAAAATATTCTGGAATATGCTGGCTTGCAAGTGGATATCGCTGCCAACGGCCGGGAAGCAATCGAAGCTGTACGCACTCTACCCTATGATATTGTGCTAATGGATGTTTCCATGCCGGATATGGATGGCATAAGTGCCACGCGCGAAATCCGCCAGCTCCCCGGGAAAGCGGGAAAGCTACCCATTGTCGCGCTCACTGCCCACTCGCTATCCGGCGACAGAGAACGCTTTATTCAGGCAGGCATGGATGACTATCTGACGAAACCTCTGGACCGTGCCGCTGCCTTGTATTGTATCGCGCGCTGGACAAATACGATCAACACTAAAGAATCACCGAACAAACATACGATCAGCCCGGCCAGTACATTTTCTGCCGATACCGGGGACAGGTATGTAGACTCACTGGTAAATACACATGTTCTGCAACAGCTGGCACGAGATACTTCACCGGAAATCATTCCCGAACTATTGACTCTGTATATTGATGATGCCCGTAAACGGGTGAAACAAATAGAGGCCGCAATGACAACATCGGACTTCAAAACCCTGGAATTTGAAAACCATGCCCTGAGTAGCAGCGCCATCACTCATGGCAACCCCAAGCTTCACAGTCTTGCGCAAAAAATTGAGCGCCTTTGTCAACACGGTAGTTATGAGCATGCGCTCACACATGCTGCCGCGCTGCCAGCGCTTGCGAATGAGTCCTTTCGAGCATTGGAAAAATACCTTTCTAAAATTGAAAGAAGTCAGGAATCAACCGGATTTTAATAACGATATAGCCTGAGATCTTTGATGTCCGGCAGACAGATCGAAACTATAGGTTTCTACTTTTCCAGCCTCACGGGTACACATATTCCTGAACAACCCCTTGTTACACTGACCGTCCCTCTCCCCCATAAATCCTGCCAGACCATTCGCAAAATGCAAAGCATATTGGAAAAATAGTGACCTTCAACATTTCAATCCATCAGGAAAACCCATAAACCACTCCGAATTATTCTGAAAATAATCGTAAAAAATGTAATGGCCAATCTCCCTTGGACTTTTCCAACGACGGGATGAAGAGTGATCATTGCACCTGTAAGTAGCACATTTTTCCTTGTTCCCGCATAAATCAGAGACAAACTGGACAGTTATTGTACATTTTAAATTCACGTTGAGTGATCACAGAAACCCATTGGCATGATCATTGCTGACATAACACCGGAAGCCTGTTCCCGTTATTGGTATGTCAAAAGGGAGTCTCTATGTTCTTTATCGCAAATAAGAAAAAAGTACTCATCATTGATGACAACCCAAGCCCGCAACGGCTACTGCATATTCGTTTGAAAATTCATCATAATGTCAAGGTCATAAAAGCAATGGATGGAAAAAACGGTCTTATACAGGCCAATGTCCACAATCCTGATTTAATTATTCTTGAATGGACGCTGCCTGACATCCAGGGAATCGAGGTTCTTGAACGCCTTCGATGCGAAAGAAAAACAAAAAACACTTCGATATTAATACTCACTGGCCGAAATAAACCTGGCAATATCGAAGATGCCTTTAATCTTGGCGCTGATGCTTATCTGACTAAAATGGTTTCTTTACTGATATCAGGAAAAAAAATTGATGAAATGCTGAACTCACCCAGTTTGCATTAGGGTGAGCCAAACCAATACATCACCTGTCAATAACAAAAATACACCCTGGATAGCAATATCATTTTTCATGACGACCTCAAACTTGACCATATCCATAACATTTGAGATTCCGACATTCAGTATGCACCATATTCATTTTATGACACCACTAAAAATAAATGCACTTAACCAAGGAAAAACAGCATGCAATAAAAAATTATTTCACGATATTTAACGCAACCATGAAACAAAGAGAGCATGTGATTAATGCCAGAATTATCAAACACTATGGACATCCCATTACTTGCCGTTCAATAGGAAAATATCTTTCCAAAACAGGAAGCGGCCAGGGACGTTTTATAATATTTATTATTGATCCAGATACTGGAGCCGTTTGAAAACATGCGCAATACATTCACTAATATATTCGCAACAACAGGCAATGCCAGCAGTCGAATCCCTGTACCTTTGACGATTGGCATTTTGCTCGTTTGTGTGATGCCGTTTGTGCTCACACTTCTGGGTATGGATTTTGGTACTCGTGGAATACCTGTTGATCATCTATGGGCACTACAAGCACCGCAACATGAAGTGGTTGATGCCCAGTTTCGTGCATTGTCTGGTGCCTTTACTCACACTCTGCTGGAATGGAGTGCATTCTGTGTGGCAACCTTCGTGGTATTTCTCGCCTTCAGTCATTACCGAATCACTCATGATGTCACTACTCCCATCATTGGCGTGGCCTTCTTTATGGCAGGTTGCATGGATGCTTTCCATACTCTGGCCGCAGACCGCCTGTTCGATGCTGTAGCAGACAATCGTGACCTGATTCCTTTTACCTGGGCCATTTCCCGTTTATTCAGTGCGCTCATTATGATCATTGGTGTCGGCATTGTGTTATTCCACAGCCCGGAAAAAAATAAGAAACCCGGTTTTGGTTTTGTCATCGGTATCAGCCTGCTTTTCGGGATAGCTGCCTATATCATTATTCATATTTCCGCCACATCCGCCCAACTGCCACAAACAACTTACCCGGATGCGGTTTTAACGCGGCCATATGATGCCTTGCCGCTATTGCTGTTTGCCTTTGCCGGATTGATCATGTTTCCCCGTCTGTACAAACGCCACCCAAGTCTATTCGCCTATACGCTCATTATCAGTGCAGTCCCGGAAGTTATCACCCAGCTGCATATGACTTTTGGCTCTACAGCATTGTTTGATCATCATTTTAATATCGCTCACTTTCTGAAGATCGTTGCCTATACCGTTCCACTCATTGGCCTGACGCTAGATTATATCCGCGCTCAACAGACATTGCAGCTGGAAGTTGCGGAACGCATGGAAGCAGAGACCGCATTAAAAATAATCGAAACCCGTCAACGCACTATTCTGGAAACAGTGGCCGATGCAATCATCACTATCAATAAAAAGGGTATTATTCAAACGTTCAATCCTGCTGCTGAGAAAATTTTCGGTTACCCCGCCACAGAGGCATTGGGAAATAATATATCCATACTTCTGCCTGAAAAAGAACAAAAAAAATACGATAGTTATGTCATGCATTCTCAACTGCATGCACCTCGTATCTTCAATCAAAATCGTGAACTGCAAGGGCGACGTAAAGATGGTTCTCTATTACCACTGGAACTGAATATAGCACCAATAAAACGGGAAAAAGAGCAGGAGTTTGTTGGCATCCTGCGTGACATCACCGAACGCAAAAAAAGTGAAAGAATATTACAAAAAGCAATGGAAGATGCCGAAGCTGCCCGTCAGGCCAAATCCCTATTTCTAGCCACCATGAGCCATGAAATTCGTACCCCCATGAATGCGGTATTAGGCATTCTTGGTCTGCTCAAGGAAAGCGCTCTGAATAACCAGCAACGGCATTTAGTACACACCGGTCGTGAGTCTGGCGAACTACTACTGACGATTATCAATGACATTCTCGACTTTTCCAAAATGGAGGCCGACAAACTGCAATTGGAACATACGTGCTTTGACCTTCATCGTTTGCTGACCAACAGTATCGAACTGCTCAAACTACAGGCTGAACGTAAAGGTCTTACCCTTGAATTAAACCTGGAGGCAGATTTACCACGTTATGCCAAGGGTGACCCGGACAGGCTACGCCAGATTCTGCTTAATTTAGGCAATAATGCGACCAAATTTACCCGCGATGGTCAAATCAATATCAGCGCTTCCGCCACCCTCATCAATGATACAACGTTCACCCTCCACTGCATTGTACAGGATACAGGTATCGGTATTTCTCCGGAACACCAGGCAACCTTGTTCGAGGAATTCACTATGGCAGATCAGGGATACACCAGAACCCATGAAGGAACAGGACTGGGACTGGCCATCTGTAAACGACTGGTCTCACTTATGCGGGGCAGTATTAACATGAGTAGTGAGGCAGGAAAAGGCAGTTGCTTTTTCTTTGAGGTGATGCTCGAACTGGCAACAGAACAAGAATGTGGCACCGAACAGGTAATAACAAAAAAACTGCAACTACCCGCAGCCAATACACGCATCCTGTTAGCGGAAGATAACCCCGCCAATCAGATGGTCATCAAGAATATTCTGGAGTCCTCTAATTTGCGAGTTGATATTGTTGCCAATGGTCGGGAAGCTGTCGAGGCTATACGTCATCTACCCTACGACATCATACTGATGGATATTTCCATGCCGGAAATGGATGGCATAACAGCAACCCGGGAAATTCGCCAACTCCCCGGGAAAATGAGCAAACTTCCCATTATCGCTCTTACCGCCCATTCACTATCAGGTGACAAAGAACGCTTTCTTGCAGCAGGTATGAATGACTACCTGAGCAAACCCATAGATCGTGCCGCCATGTTACACTGTATCGCCTATTGTATTGGTAATATCGCCGATCAAAAGCTTGAACCAGATTCAGCAATACCACAGACCAACACATCCCCTGTCAATACCGCAGATAAGCATATGGACCCGTTTGTAGATGAAAGTGTACTGCAACAACTGACGCACGACACTGCCCCTGAAGTTGTTCCCGGACTATTGATATTTTATATCGAAGATGCCCGTAAACGGGTAGAACAGATTCAGAATGCCATCCTGGAAAAAGACATTGAAACACTGGAATTTGAAAGCCATACACTGGGCAGCAGCGCTGCCGCCCATAGCAATATAAAACTGTGCGCTCTGGCACGAAAAATTGAGTGTCTTTGCCAGGAAGGTGCTTATCAACAAGCACTGTTGGAAGCTGCGTCGTTATCATCCGTTGCCAATGAATCCTTCCGTCAACTGGCAGAACGTGCCAACAAAAAATTTGAAATCATCAATAAAGAAGAAAAAACATGAGCGATAAACCAAGTGTACTTTTAGTCGAGGATGCAAAACCCCAGGCAATACTCTTTCAGCAATACCTGAAAAATGAAATGATTAACCTGACCCATGTGGCTACAGGAGAGGATGCTAAGAAAATCATAGCTACAAATCCGCCTGATCTGATCCTGCTCGATCTTAAATTGCCTGACATGGAGGGACAGGAAATCCTGCGCTGGATAAAACAGGAAAAATTCCCCACATCTGTCATTGTCATCACTGGCCACAGTTCAGTGGATGTCGCTGTGGATGTCATGCGCATCGGTGCAGAGGATTTTCTGGAAAAACCTGTTACGGCAAGCAGACTGCAAACAACGGTTAGAAACTTGTTGGAACGATCCCGCCTGCAACATTTAATTGATAATTACCAAAATACATTTGATCGCCAACGTTACCATGGTTTTATCGGCCATAGTCTACCTATGCAGGCGGTTTACCGTATTATTGATGCCGCCGCACCCAGTAAGGCTACCGTATTCATTACAGGTGAAAGTGGTACGGGCAAAGAAGTCTGTGCCGAAGCAATCCACGCACAGGGTGTACGCGCCGAACACCCTTTTATCGCATTGAATTGTGCGGCTATTCCCCATGACCTGATGGAGAGCGAAATTTTTGGACACATTAAAGGTGCCTTTACCGGAGCCTCTGCCGAACGTAAGGGTGCTGCTTTGCTCGCTGATGGCGGTACTTTATTTCTTGATGAAATTGGCGAAATGGATCTGGATCTGCAAACCAAATTATTACGCTTCATCCAGACTGGCAGTTTTCAAAAAGTGGGGGGCAGCAAACTGGAGAAAGTTGATGTGCGTTTTATTTGCGCCACCAATCGTGATCCACTGGAAGATATCGCTGCCGGGCGTTTTAGAGAAGACCTCTACTACCGGTTACATGTCGTACCACTGCACCTGCCGCCTTTACGTGAACGCGGCGATGATATCATGGAAATTGCCCAGCATTTCCTTATTACTTATGCACAGGAAGAAGGTAAGGGATTCACAACATTTACTCCTGAGGTAGAAATTATTCTTCGTCGTTACAACTGGCCAGGCAATGTGCGCCAACTACAAAATGTTATCCGCAACATTGTCGTACTACACGATGATAAATCCGTTACTCTGGCACATCTTCCAGCACCGCTAAACACCTCACTTAACAATCTGGAGATTTCTCACCTGGCTCAACCATTACAACAAATAGAACAAACAGACAACCAAAGACACATACCGATAAAACCATTAGCCAGTGTTGAACGTGACGTTATTGAACGAGCTATTAAAATCTGTGATGGCAATATTCCAAAAGCTGCCGCTCTACTTGAGGTGAGTCCTTCAACAATATACCGGAAAAAACAGAACTGGGACTCAGCCTGATCTCTGGTATTGCATATAATCGAAATCAGGAGATTCGAAATAATCAATAAATATTTTTAATCCCCGCGCCAATGGATACTTAGCCGCCACACTCAAAACCTGCTGTGCATACTCAGGATCACCGACTGATACACGAATATCACCTTTACGTGTTGCCTGATAAGTAACCGGTACTTGTGATGCGGTAATCGACATCACTATTTTTGCCAGTTGATTGATCGTGACAGTTTCACCGGTACAAACGTTAAACACAGAGGAAGTACAGCTTATATTTTTCATGGAAGCACGTAAAAAACGCACAACATCCCCAACATAAATAAAATCACGGGTCTGTTCTCCATCACCAAAAATAGTCAACGCCTGATTATTCGTGACCCGGTCCACAAAGATTGAAATAACCCCCGAGTAGGATGAGGCGGGGTTTTGACGAGGTCCATAGACATTAAAGAAGCGCATACCTGTGGTGGGCACGCCATGTACCAATGACGCAACCCGCGCATGTAATTCTGAGCCAAGCTTATCGGCCCCATAGGCTCCCAAAGGGCTTACCACTGAACTTTCCTTCAAGGGAATGTCAGCATTGTCACCATAAACCGCTGCGGATGAGGCATATACCACTGGCGTTCTTTTTTCTTTGGCTGCATTGAATACGTTAATCGTGCCGGTCAGATTTACCTGATGCGTACGAATCCATTCTTCATTCGACTGTTGTACCGAAGCAATAGCAGCAAGGTGAAAACACCCATCCATATCACGCATACAAAGGCGAACCCTTTCACTGTCAGCAACATCCCCCGTAATAACATCACATTGAGATGGAACATTATCTATTTTACCCGTCGAAAAATCATCGAGAATGCGTACCTGATGCCCATCCTCTAACAGATTTTCCACCAAGTGTGAACCAATAAAACCACAGCCACCGGTAACCAGATAATTCGCCATCTTATACACCCTCTTTAATTTTCATATCTACCTGCGTGCTAGGCAATCTGCATGCCAAACTAAAATATGCCAGTTTCAGGTAATTTCCGGAATATCTGAAATTGCCGACAGCACTCTGCATTGCACTTTGCGCCAGCTGGTGTCGATTCTTGCAATCTGCACCCTTCAATAATGTGCATTAATACCAATACTGTTAAGTTAAAACAGGTTTTCTGTTTATTGTGAACAATCGGTGGTCTTATAAGGCTCGACAGACTCTTGGCGATTTGTGCATATAAAACGGCACCAATATTGCAATTGCTATATTGCAATTGCTATTACAATAAAAAATGAGATGTTTCATGCGACAAAAAAATAAATGTATCTGGATCTTGCTGGATAGCCGCAAACCAGGGGGTATCGAATCCCATGTATTGCAACTGGCGAAAGGATTACATAACCATAATAAAGATGTGACCGTAGTCTTTCTAACTCACTATGGAGATCATCCATTACGAGCTGATCTTCAACAACTGGGTATTAATACTACTTGTCTGGATGGACGCATTACCACCTTATGGAAAGAAATACGTAAAGCGCAGCCATTGATTCTTCATACCCACGGCTACAAAGCGGGGATTTTGGGTCGCATCGTCGCCATGTTTTGTAAAATTCCGGTTGCATCCACCTATCACGCAGGTGAAACCTCATCCGGAAAAATAAATATGTATGACTGGCTGGACCGAAAAACCGCTTGCCTTGCATCCAGTGTCTTTGCCGTTAGTCCGCAAATTGCACAACGTTTACCCGTCAACACCAAGGTGGTTGATAACTTCGTTGATTGCAATCACCTGACAATATCGAACGGACAGCAAATTGCTTTTGTGGGGCGACTCAGTTCAGAGAAAGGCCCCGATTATTTTTTAAGATTGGCCCACCGGTTTCCAGAATGCCATTTCCATGTTTATGGCGATGGGCCATTGGCGAAAAAACTGAAAACCTCTGCGCCCAAAAACCTCCGTTTTCACGGCCAACAACATGATATGGCATCGGTCTGGTCAAGGATTGGCCTTCTGGTTATGCCTTCACGTCACGAAGGTCTGCCCATGGCAGCACTGGAAGCGATGGCTCAGGGTATTCCGGTACTGGCCTCCCGCGTCGGAGCACTTGATCAATTGGTCGATACCAACGGCAACGGCTGGCTGATAACACCGGGAAACGATGATGAACTGGCAGACCGTTTACAATTGTGGATCAACATGAGCGAACAACAAAAACATCGATTCAAACAGGCGGCCAGACAAACCGTTTTACAGCGTTTTTCGGCCGATATTGCCATACCACAACTCATTTCCAGTTACGGACAGATCGCAAGCTGATTGCAATCTGCGAAGCAAACCAGAAAAATATGCTGATAGAAATGATATTTCTCGTTATTTTTCCATGAAAATCAATTAACAAACCTCATTGCAACTCTTGGCTCGCCTCTTGCAGACCCTTTGGTTGCAGAGTATTGAGTAATCCAGGATATCAGCATGCAATCACACCCTTTCAATCACCAGAGTATCGTCCTTACCTTCTTTAATCATCGGACTTTGCACGAAACAGATTTTTCAATATGGCCACATCATGCGCGCTAAACGTCATCTACTGGTTATCGACCCCATAGCGTTTACGGGTGGATCAAAAATTGCCACCGAAAATATTTTGCGTCTACTCAATAGCGAACAAATACGCATCACTATTCTGACCACAGATACAGACTCATGGCATTGGCCACACCTAAAGCGAGTACGTCTGTTTGAACCTCAATGGTTATCCCGGCAGGAACAAGGGATTCCTTATTTCCTGCGCCACCTGCTCATCGCACTGCAACTGATACTGACACGTTTGCGTCTTGGTCGATTGGACATTGCTATGGGTGCATCAGGCCCCGGCGTTGACCTGGCGCTTTATTTGTTAAAACCGGTTTTGGGTTTTCGCCTTGTGCAATTAATACACGGCCCGGTTGCCTGTTCTCGCACTATTGCCCGCTGTCTGCGCGCAGCGAATGAGGTCCATTATTTAAAAAGTGCCGGTGCTTCCCTGATTTCTGCACTGCACACGCTTGCCCCTACACCACTGGAGCTTACAACACCCCATTTTCAGGTTATGCAAAATGGTCTGCCCGATCATGCCTGGCCAAGCCGTTGTCAAAGTGAACGTCCTGTTATTTTTTGGGCCGCATCACTACTCAAGTGGAAAGGATTGGAAACGCTGCTCGATGCTTTGAAGCTCATTGAAAAAGAAACGCGTCCCGACACTCATATTTGTTATATACGACCTCAAAAAAATCCGTTGCCGATAAGTGATGCTCCCGTCACGATTGATGCGGTGTACTGGCACGAAAACCCCGCACACCTGGATAAAATACGTGCCACCGCCAACATCTTTGTTTCCACCAGTCATCATGAACCCTTTGGCCTTTCCATACTGGAAGCCATGGCGGCAGGGCACTGTGTGCTGATACCCGCAGATGATGCCTATTGGGATCGCACCCTGGAAAATAATATCAACTGTATCAAGTACACTCCGGGTGATGCGATGGACCTTGCCAATAAACTACGTTCTCTCAGTTGTGACATGGAACGTGTCCGCCAGCTGGGAAATTCCGCAGCAAAGACAGCGCGTCACTATCGGGCCGAAACCCGATACGCCACGATAAAAAATTCCCTGCAAGGAAAAACAACCGCGCAGGAAAAGGGGCAAACCAGTCCGGCGAATACGGAAAATATTTCATGATTAATCAGCTGCGCCGGTTACCCGATGGGTTAAAACAAGCTCTTCTTTACGGCACAAGCATTGCGCTGATGAAGGGAGTATCACTGCTGATGCTGCCATTTATTGCCTACCATCTGTCACCGGAAGAATTCGGTCGGCTTGAGATCATCAGCACCTTCGCCATTATCGGCAGCATCCTGGTGGGTATGGGCATGGAAAACACCTTGTTCCGATTTGCCGGAATGTCACGTAACGACAATGACCGTCAACGACTGGCCGCAGAAATATTTACCCTGACCTTGATTATCGGCAGTACCGCCTGGCTCATTGGATGGTTTTCGGCAGAATTAATTGCCAGCTGGATACCGGGTGACCCCAGCGCCTACGAACTGCGGCTGGTCATATCAATGCTCGCTCTGGAGGGGTGCATTTCCATTCCCCTGGGCTGGTTGCGCATGCGTAACCAGGCCACCCGTTTCTTTTTTGCCACCGTCGGGCGTGCGTTAGCTCAGGCACTGCTTGTGATTATTTTATTAAACCTCGACAGAGGTGTAGAAGGTGTATTGGAAGCCGGCCTGATAGCTGCCGTAGTGCAAGCACTGATACTCAGCTATCTGCATATTCGCAATACCGGATTCGGCCTCAGTCGCACAACGGGCGTTCGCACACTCATTTACAGCCTTCCCCTCGTAGGCAGCGGCCTGGTGGCCTTTGCACTGAATGGTTTAGACCGCTGGGTTCTGGCTGACTATGCCTCCTTAACCGATGTAGCCCAATTCGCTGTCGCCGCTAAATTTGCATTAGCGGTAGTACTGCTACTACAACCCTTTGGGATGTGGTGGTTACCACGCCGTTTTGCGGTCATTGACGAACCTGGGGGACATAAAAAAGCGGCTCATTTTATTTCACTGGGCATTGTTCTGGCTTTGATTATTACAGTATTAGTCGGCCTTAGCTCCCCACTGCTGATAAACTGGTTACTCCCTGACAGTTATGCCATAGCAAGTCAATATGCTGTTGCTCTGGTACTGGTTATGCTGCTCAAGGAAATGGCCGAACTGGTCAACCCGGGTTGCTTCATTGGTAAAACCACTGGCACCCAATTGCTTATCAATACTATTGGAGCCATTGTCGGCATCGTCGGCATGCTCTGGTGGACACCTGATTATGCGGTATGGGGTGTTATCTTTGCTTTGCTATCAGCGCAGGCACTTCGTATGCTGCTGTTTTTCATCGCCAGTCAGTATTTTTTACCACTACCCTATCCTGCTCGCTCGCTGCTAATTATGGTGATAATCAGTAGTGGCTGGTTGATACTGGGCTCCCAAGTCTCCACCACTGGACAACAACTGTTACTTATCGTGCTTGCAATGATCACCCTGTCAGCCACTGCCGTCCTGCTAAAACTTATCCCTTTACCCAAAATAATGGCAAAAAAAGTATTTTTGTAATGGTTTTGAGCACCCAACACCGGTCTACCCAGGTACTGCTGACACTCTCTTTATGTTTGCTGATCGGCATTCTATGGAAATTACTCCCGCACCCCGCCCTCGCTATTGCTATTGGTTTGCTTCCTATCGCAGTGTTATTCACACTTAATCAGCCTTTTCTTATAATCCTGTTGTTTGTAATGTTCTCTTTCTTCCGCATTCATGAAGTTTTTCCGCAGTTCTATGATTTAAAAATTCCGCTGCTACTTTCCATAGCCTCGCTAGGTGCATTGGCCTGGCATATTGGATTGACACGCAAAATTGAAATCTGGTGGAGCCCCGAATTAACGAACATGTCTGTATTTTTTGGGCTTGTCATAATCGGCATTCCGCTGGCCAGTAATATCCCTGTCGCCATTGAATACTTCAAAGGCATTTACTGGAAAATTATCGTAATAACCTTTGCCATTATTTGGCTCTCCCGTACTGCTCGGGATTTTTCCATGGCCTCCAAACTCATCACATTCTTTGGCATGCTGGTTGGTCTCGTCACCCTTCTCAACAAAATGAATGGCATCGGTCTGGTGGAAGGCACGCGGGCTACCATCGGACGAGACATTGGCTCCGTATTGGGTGATCCGAATGATCTGGCACTGGTACTGCTGCTTCCCGTTGCCTTTGCCACCAGCCTGTTTATGACAGGCAGCATGGGACGTTTCACCAAAGCCTTCGGCTTGTTCAGTGTGCTGGTGCTATTTTCCGCAGTCATTGCCACTCAGAGCCGCGGTGGCCTGCTCGGCATCATGGCGATATTTGGCGTTTACGGTTATCGCCGTATTCAATCCAAGGCACTGTTTTTCAGCTTTGCAGGAATAGCCGCCATTGCGCTTTTTGTACTTGCCGACATCTCAGGCCGTGCCTCAGGGGGTGCCGCAGAAACAGGCATTGATGCCTCAGCCATGGGGCGCTTGTATGCCTGGGAAGCCGCATATGGCATGGCGCTGGACAACCCCTTTAGCGGCGTCGGAATTAATAATTTTTACGCTAACTATTTTTTCTACAGCCCGCACTGGGATGGACGGAACCATGCGGTACACAGCACCTGGTTTGGCGTATTGGCCGAAACCGGCTTTCTGGGGCTCATCGCTTTTATCACTGTCATCGTCATGCTGGTGAAAACATCTTTTCAATCCCTGCAACGCATCGAACAAAACCTCAATCAGGTTGATCCCGCTATACATGCCACAGCACAAGCACTACTGGCCGGCCTGTTGGGCACAGTGGTTTCCGCCACATTCCTGACCCAGGGATTTACCTGGCCAATTTATATTCTTGCCGCATTGGTGATAGCCGTTACCCGATGGGTAAATTTACATCTCCCGCCAACACCGTCGCCTCCACATACTATTAATCACAACAGGTAGGAAATATGCGTACCGACAAACAACCTCACACACAACCATTATCAATTCTGATCATCGACGATTCCAGCAGTGAGCGCATACTGCTGGGAACCATATTGAGAAAACAAGGGCATGCCGTAACAGAAGCTGCCATTGGTCTTCAGGCGCTCACACTTCTTTCTGATAAATCACAAATATTTGACCTGATTTTTCTGGATGTGCGCATGCCAGGCATAGATGGTTATGAGACAGCACGCCGCATTCGTGCTATTGAAAAAGAACAATCCGAAGAATGGTGCCCAATTATTTTTCTCAGCGGACAAACCAATCCTGAAAACATCGCCAATGGTATTGCGGCTGGCGGTGATGATTATCTGGCAAAGCCTGTCAATTCCATCATATTAAACTCCAAAATAGCCGCTATGCAGCGCATTGCTGACATGCGACAACAGTTACTCATATCAAACCAGCAACTGGAAGTACTCGCACATACAGACGAACTGACACAACTACCTAATCGTCGCCATTTCCTGAATATACTCGATTCGGAACTGGCGCGAGCACGACGTCACAACACCCCGCTCTCCATTGCCTATATGGACCTGGACCATTTTAAAGAAATCAATGACACATATGGCCACGAAGCCGGAGATGCCGTGTTATTATCCGTCGCTAAAATACTTTCCAAAAATTTACGCAGCGAAGACAGTATCGGTCGCATTGGTGGTGAAGAATTTTGCATTTGTTTACCGGGTGCTGATACAGCCCATTCTTTGGAACCCTGCGAGCGATACCGTTCACTTATTGCAAATCTGAAAATCCCCACGTCATCTCAAACATTAACCGTAACAGCAAGTTTTGGACTGACCAGTATTCTTCCTGACTCAGATGATTCTACCCGTCTGCTGGCACGCGCAGACGAAGCGCTTTATCAAGCCAAACAGCATGGGCGCAATTGCATCGAAGTCATTTAAGGAATGATGCATGAAATAATGGCCAATTAAGCTTTAAGCATTTATTTGCAAAGCGCACAGCAGTTTGCAAATCATCCAGTATTGCAACCCTTCAATATTCCCAAAACAATCAATAACTCATTGTTTTTACTGGATTAGCAAAACTGGCCCATTCCCTGCAGTAGCGACCCCGGATAAGCACAAGACACACCCGACACGAATAATATTTTCGAAGCAGCTCCTGAATAATCAGCCTCGAAATTGCATAAGTCCCGTTAACATCGAGTTATAATATGAGAAACATCAGCCTGAACAAAACCAAACAATGGCTGAAACATAGTGATACTCCGTTGGCAAAAACGTTGTTCGCGCAAATAAAAACCATACGCCGGTTAGAAATACCAGCACCGCGACTTGCTGTTACACCGTTATATTTTATCTACTGCTTTCTGCGCACACTGGTCACAACATTGACCCGCATACTCTGGTGGACACCACTACTGAAAGGACGATGTGATAGCGTTGGCCGCAACTTAAATCTTTTTGGTGGCCTTCCCTTTATTAGTGGATCACTAAAAATCAGCATAGGAGACGATTGCCGGGTCTCAGGACATACCACGTTCAGTGGCCGCACTTGCGCCCAACAAATACCTGAACTGCGAATAGGCAACAACGTTGACATCGGTTACATGACCACCATTGCCATCGGTCAGAAAGTAGACATCGGTAACAATGTACGCATCGCTGGTCATGCTTTTCTGGCAGGTTACCCCGGCCATCCATTGGACGCCAAAGCACGCGCCTCAGGACAGCCTGAAACTGATGATCAGGTCGGCAATATCATCCTGGAAGAGGATGTCTGGCTTGCAACCAATGTTTCCGTACTGGCTGGTGTCCGCATAGGACAGGGTACTATCGTAGCCACTGGCAGCGTGGTAACTCGCGACCTTCCCGCAATGGTATTGGCCGCTGGAATACCTGCACGGGTCATTCGGCATTTGAATAAACCTGAAAACAAAACAAATCAGTAATAATATGAAACGTGACTTGATTGTTTTTGCTGAAGACTGGGGCGGTCTACCCAGCAGCACTCAACACCTGATCAATCACCTGGCAAAACATCGAAAGATAGTCTGGGTAAACTCAATCGGTCTTCGCCGCCCAAATTTTGGCTGGCAGGATATCAAACGTACCCTGAATAAATTGCGCGGAAAAAAGTTAAGTCATGCTGATTGTTACACCACAAATAAAAATGCAAAAGCATTACCCAGCAATAATTTCCACATTGTCTACCCGCGTACACTGCCTGCCCCACGTAGTCGGCCAGGGCGCTGGTTAGCAACATGGTTGCTCAAAAAACAAATCATACCCGTGGTAAAAAAAGCCAACCTGCAATCTCCCATACTTTGGGTGTCATTACCAACAGCTGTCGATGTTGCAGGAAAACTGGGGGAATCTGCACTGGTATATTACTGCGGTGATGATTTTTCCGCATTGGCTGGCGTAGACCATGACACCGTTACCAAGCGTGAAAAAGAACTTGTTGAAAAAGCGAATCTGATTATTTCTGCGAGTGAAAAACTGTGTGAAAAGTTTCCACCGTCACGCTCTTTATTACTACCTCATGGTGTTGATTATGCATTATTCACCAAGCCAGCCCCACGAGCAACAGACTTACCTGATGATGGTCGCCCTATTGCCGGTTTTTACGGCAGCATTTCCGCATGGTTGGACATTAAAATGCTACAAGCAACCATCAAAAAAATGCCCGACTGGCACTTTGTTTTTATTGGAAAACCGGTAATCGACATCCGCAAAATAACTGATTTATGTAATGTACATATGTTGGGAGAAAGAGCACATCACCAACTGCCATCTTACAGCCAGCACTGGACAGCCTCCCTGCTACCATTTATCGATAACGCACAAATTCGAGCCTGTAACCCGCTTAAACTAAGTGAGTATTTAGCCGCAGGACGACCCATCATAAGCACAGAATTTCCAGCAATAACGCCCTTTCGCGGACTGATACAAATTGCCAACAGCAGTGACGCCATGGTGGAGGCACTAAAATACAGCCAATATGTTAGTAATCTGCCAGATTTTCCCAAAGCACTACGCAATGCCGTTTCTAAAAACAGTTGGGAATCTCGCGCCAAAAAAACAAGTCAATGGCTGGAAACACTGTGAATAGAGAAATGAATACACTCAGTTATCGCATTCTTCATATATTAGAAGGTGGCTGGAGAAACCGTTACGCCATCATTACACCCATACTGGCACTACCTGTTTTAGGGTTACTAATTGGTAGCTTTCTCCCTAAACACTATACCTCCCATACCAGTATGCTAGTTCAGGAAACCGCAAAAATGAATCCTTTTTTAGAGGATTTATCAGTATCTGTGGTAATTAATGACCGAATAGATGCACTTAGAACGCTATTGCATAGTCGTCACATATTGGGAACGGTTGCTGAAGAACGAGGGCTGATTAACGCAGAAACATCTGCAAAAGAACATGATCAAATCATTGCCGAAATATCAAATGCCTTAACGGTACAAATGGTCGGTAAAGATTTAATACGCATCGACTACAAATCAGACAATCCGGAAGGCATGAAAGAAATGCTAACGACCGTTAGCAAACAATTCGTTGAACAATTGCTGGCACCGGAACTCTCGTCAATGAAGGATGCCAGTCATTTCCTGACCGGGCATCTCAAACATCGAAAAGAGGCATTACAGCAAGCAGAAACCGCACTCATCGCCTTTAAAAACCAGCATGCCGCCGAATTACCTGAATTACATCTCAGCAATATATCCCGCCTGACTCAACTGAAGCAGCGCCTGTCAGAACGTCAGGCCGAAATAGCAGGAGCCATTCGAAGCCTTGGGGGGATAGATCAGCAACTCTCAAAAACCAACCCGGTGTTAGGGCGTATTGAAGAGAAAATTATACGTATACGAGAAGAGTTATCCATCAATCGTACACGCTATACGGATCAACACAGCAGCATTCAAAATTCATTAATAACACTCAAACGTTTAGAAGAAGAGCGACAATACATTCTTACGAATTCCGAACAAGAAAAAACCGATATCGAACAGCTATGGTCTATTGCCAGTAGCACACCCATTAATTCCAGCATGAATAAACAACCATTACTGGTTTCTCAACTTGAAAACCTGCAATTAACCCGCAGCAAAGTCGATAGCTTGAGTGAAGAAATAAAAAGCTTGAAACAAATGGTCGAAAAACTGGAAGAACAAACTTCTGAATATGGAGAGAATTCCAGTGAATTTTCCAGATTGGAACGTGACTTAAATATAAAGCGTAATTTGTATGATGATCTTTTATTACGTTATGAAAAAGCACGCATCACAGGTTCTTTAGGCGTTTTTGAGCGTGACAAGCGAGTCAAAGTCATTGATCGCCCCTTTACGCCAACGACACCGGTCAATCTTCCAGTATATCTATTTGTTATCGCTGGTTTATTTGGCGGCATACTTATGGGCTGTAGTTTTGCAGTCATTCTTGAATTTACCGACACTTCATTACGTCGCCGTGACCGGCTGGAAGAACTGACGGGTGTCCCGGTATTAAGCCGTATTTCTTTTCTTCCTAACCCCACTATTTAAAAAATTAATGCATGAACAAGAAAAACATAACTTCGAACGACATAAATATGCAATGAGGTATGACATGGATACAGTAGTTCAGGTTGTCCAGCACATGCGCCCTGGTGGAATAGAAACCATGGCATTGGATCTTGTTAAGTTTTGTGAAAAACATGAAAAGGCATTAATTATCAGCCTGGAAGGAGATAGAGAATCTGCTATACAACACTGGCCTAAACTGAAACCTGTGTCAGAAAAATTGATTTTTCTTAAGAAAAAACCAGGCTTAAACCCAGCTCTGATTTATCAACTCAGTCGCCTGCTTAAGAACATGAAAGCCAATGTTGTACACACACATCACATTGGCCCATTACTTTATGCCGGAATAGCTTCACGCTTGTCCGGAGTAAAACATCTCATTCATACTGAACATGATGCCTGGCACTTAAATAATCCTCGAAGATGCAAACTGCAACGCTGGACCATTCGCCTGACCCGGCCACATCTGGTTGCCGATGCAAATAGTGTTGCGATTAGTGTAAAAAAACAATTGCGACTTAATAAAACGATCAACGTTATCCATAATGGCATAGACACTAAACATTTCATTCCTGGAAACCAAAGTAATGCAAGACAATTTTTTGGGTTGCCACAAAATGTTCAACTGGTCGGTTGCAGTGGTCGCCTGGAAAAAGTGAAAGGGCAAAAAAATCTGATTTTATCCCTGTCTCAGTTATCTGAAACGGTACACCTTGCTTTAGCCGGAGAAGGCTCACTCGAAACTGAGTTACGCCAACTTGTTAAATCACTTAAACTTGATGATCGCGTCCATTTTCTTGGGCGTATTGATGAAATGCCGACCTTTTACCAGGCGCTTGATATTTTCTGTTTGCCTTCATTGAACGAAGGCTTACCTTTATCCCCCCTTGAAGCACAGTCCTGTGGAATTGCCACTGCGGTCACTGATGTGGGAGGGGCTGCTGAGGCTCTTTGCCCTGACAGCGGCAAGCTAATACCCGCAAACAATATTAGCGCCATGTCATCAGCCATACATAAAACACTCAGGCATCCAAGTAAAATCGATCCCCGGTGTTTTGTGCAACAACACAGGGACGTACGTTTAATGGCCAGAAGTTACACCGCCATACGACAAAAAGGAGGTTGAAATGAACGAACTGTTGATTATTATTTTCACATTAACCAGTGTTTTTCTGGTGATCTACCATCACTTGGGATACCCCTTGATTCTGCGCATGGCAAAACGACTAAAACCGAAACACCCGGTCATTGCACGCACTCGCCACTACACCCCTAATGATGATGATAGCGAACTGCCAACGATTACCATTATGATTCCGGCATACAACGAACAACAATGGATTGCAGATAAAATACGTAATCTCGCCGTACTTGATTACCCCGCAAAACGATTAAAAATTATTATTGCCTGTGACGGGTGTAACGACGATACAGAAAAAGTTGCTATGCAAGTCTCCAGAGAAGCCGAATGTCAACACCTGCAAACTGAAATACTGTCCTTCAAAAAAAATCGGGGTAAAGTCGCCGTAATCAATGAAGTTATGCAGAAAATCACCAGTGATCTGGTTGTATTGAGCGATGTCTCCGCACTGGTATCAGTCGATGCGCTACTCATTGCTGCTGAACACTTTAAAGACCCCAGCATCGGGGTTTTAAACAGTCATTACCGTTTACTTAACCCTGGTTCCGCTGGTGAAGCCATCTATTGGCGCTATCAGAGTAACATTAAAGCCAGTGAAGCCGCGCTAGGCTCAACGCTGGGCGCACATGGTGCTTTCTACCTTTTTCGACGCTCACTATTTCAGCCTCTGGCACCCGACACCATCAATGACGACTTTATTCTTCCCATGAAAATTGTCGCTGCAGGTTATCGTGCCGATTATGAGAATGCTATAAATGCTTTGGAGCTGGAAAAAGCTGACAATACCCAAAACCACCAACGTCGTTATCGTATTGCCGCTGGCAACTTTCAACAACTCTTACGCCTGAAAAGGCTGTTATTACCCAGTTATGGCGGTATTGCATTTGCTTTTATCTCCGGTAAAGCACTGCGTGTCCTTATGCCTTTTCTGATGATACTCTCACTTATCGGTAGCCTGCTGTTATCAATGGACTACCTGCTGTTTGCATTTTTGGCCATCATTCAGGTATCCGCATATCTGCTGGCAGGCTGGCATCTTTTATTTCGTCCCAAAACATCAAATAAATTAATCGAAGCTCTTGCCTATCTCGTTGGCGGTCATGCAGCAGGACTGGTAGGTACTCTTCGGTATCTCTTCGGCCTTGAGCGTGGTCATTGGAAACGGGTAAAATCAAACGTATCACGATAGTTTTTTCATTGGCATCCATTCCTATAATAACAACCACAAAGGCACTGAATAATGGCCACCGCTTTTCATATCGACCCGGTAACAGGCTGGGCAAAACGTTTAACTGATATATTACTGGCAAGCATCGGGCTATTATTAACCCTGCCGCTTTTCCCCTTTATTGCACTGGCAATCAAATTAGACTCCCCCGGCCCTGTCTTTTTTAAGCAATTGCGCATAGGAAAAGCATTACCGGATCGCGTGAAACTTTTCGAAATAATAAAATTCCGTACCATGGTGATTAATGCCGAGACTCAATCTGGTGCAACCTGGGCAAAAAAACAGGATCCCAGAATTACTAAAACAGGGCAGTTTATGCGCAAAACCCGCCTGGATGAACTGCCCCAGTTTTTCAATGTTCTGCGAGGTGAAATGTCTATAATTGGGCCAAGACCCGAACGCCCTGGTTTTTATAAACAACTCGAACAGGATATTCCATTTTTTGCAGAAAGAACCTATGGTGTCACCCCAGGTATTACCGGTTTGGCGCAAGTGAATCAGGGGTATGACACCTGCATAGAGGATGTACGTTCCAAAGTCGGTTTTGATCACAGTTACGCACTTGCGCTCAGCAACCCCATTTCCTGGCTAAAAATGGACTCCCGTATCATCTTACGTACTCTGGCGGTAATGCTGATGAGGCGAGGCCAATAGCCTTCCGTTCTTCCAAATAAGGATAAAATCGCACACTTTTCAACGCAACTTGGTTGACTCAGGCACTCTCCCCTTTATATTACTGTCTGAAAACTACCCGTTTAAAAGGCGGGAAAGTTAACCCTGTAAAATGGATGAACTAAAATCCATATGCTAAAAATTATTTCATGCAACAGTAGCCAAACTCATCGGATCAATGTAAGTGGATAAATCAATAACTCTATCTGCTAAATTAATGGTCTCTTGTCGGTGAGCAATAATTACGCGCGTAATGGGTAATGTTTTAATCGTTGCATTAATAAGTGTTTCTGTATTCGAATCAAGATGGCTACTCGCTTCATCCAAAAAAATAATTTTTGGGTTTATATATAAAGCTCTTGCTAAAAATATACGCTGTTTCTGGCCGCCAGACAATGTCGTTCCCATATCTCCGACAAGACTATTATATGCCATCGGCATTTTCATAATTTCATCATGAATAGCTGCCATTTGCGCAACTTTCTGAATGCGTTCATTATCTGGTTGAGGATCCGAAAATGCAATATTTTCAGATATTGAACCTGCAACTAGACAATCCTCCTGCATCACCGCTGCTATTTGTGATCGTACAGAAGACTTATCAAGATGAGAAAGCTTTACACCATCATATAAAATCTCACCAGAACTTGGTTGCAATAACCCAAGTATTACCTTCAATAAAGTTGATTTTCCACAACCGGATGCGCCGGTAAACACCACCGTTTCACCCGGAATTATTTTAAAACTTATATTTTCAAATACGTACGGTTCGTTATCAGAATATCGATAACTCAGATTATTCACCGTAATCTCTCCCTTTAAAACAATATTGTGGTTGGTAGGCTCCTCCGAGCTATTTTCAGTTTCTGCACGAACAATATCAGCAACTCTCTCCAAATCAACATCCGCCAATTTGAACTTTACAAAAACATCAACAAGTGCTGATATTTTTTCCTTAAACTGATTTTGGTAGGCAAAAAAAGCATACAACATTCCGATAGAGAATACGCTAGCCATAATTTCCTGTGCGCCCAACCAAATAATCAAAACAGTGGCTATTGGGAAAACACATTGATTGATCGCGAGAAAAACTATTTCAAGTTTGCTTAATCTAATTTCCGCATTGAGAGAGGAGGAATAATGATTCAACCACATTGATTCTCGTTGACTTTCTTTAGCAAAGAGCTTTATCGTCTGGACAGCACGAATGCTTTCCATGAAATTAGTATTTTCTTTTGCGGAAAGAACAATAGACTCCTGCTTATACTGTTCATTTATCCTGAAGGTAATAATTCGTACAGCAATATAAATAATGACAGCCGTTAAAATAATAAAAGTAAGCTTAGGACTATAGACATACATCATTATAAGAGTAGCAATTGCCATAATTCCATCAACAATGCTGGCAACCAGATCCTGGGTAAACAGATTGATTACATTGCGAAGAGAGCCAAATCGCGAAATGATATCACCAAGATGCCTTTTTTGAAAAAAATCTAGGGGTAAACATAATAAATGTCTAAATGTATTACTTAAAACCTGAACATCCAGTGTGGAGTTAAAATAAAGTATAACCCAGGAGCGAAGCGCCGCAGCGAGCATTTGTATTAATGCCAGCATTGCAAAACCTAATGCCAGAGCAAGTAATAAACTATCATCAGATGATGAAATAACATGATCAACTGTAATTTGCATAAAAAATGGCGTAACAAGAATAAAAACCTGCAACACCAGCGAAAGCAGAAATATTTGAACTAATGTACGCTTTAAACCAACAGCTTTTTTTAATAAGCTACCTATCCTTACTTTATTGACTTCAGATTTTTTTTCAAAACCACTCGTCGGAGTTAATTCCAATGCAATGCCTGTAAATTTATCGGATATTTCCTCTAACGACAATATTCGCCTGCCGCGTGCAGGATCATGAATTACAGCATTATTTTTATTTACTGATTCCAAAACGACAAAATGATCCAAATTCCAATGTAATATCGCGGGAAACTTAAGATTACATAGCTGATCCAAATCAAGGCGCAATGCACGCGGAGTGAGTTGAATTTTATTCGCGGCCTGCATTAAATGCGTTAACGACACGCCCTTCAGAGAACTAGGCAAATACTTACGAACCGATTCTATGCCTAATTTATGCCCATAATAGGATGCCACCATCGCCAGACATGCAGCACCACACTCAGCGAATTCAGTTTGCAATATAATCGGAAGACGTTTTGATGAAAAAGAAAATTGTAACAAGCTTACAGGGCTACTCATTAACCTCGTCCCCTTAAACTGTATAAAGGCTCTAGCACCCAGTCAATAATTCGGTTGCGGTCTCTAACAATATCACCTTGTAATAACATACCAACTTGTAAAAAATGTTCCCGGCCAAATGCCATAACAGATTGTTTATTCAATTTTACTGTGATTTTGTATACCGGCTCCTCAATATCAACTGAAAGTGATAACTCCCCCGGAATAATGATATTTTTAGATATTTGTTCAATAACTCCTTTGTGAATCCCAAATTTCTGATAAGGAAATGCATCAAAGCGAATTTTCACTTCTTGACCTATATGTAAAAACCCAGCTGCTTTAGTTGGTACATAAAGATGCGCTTTTAGCAAAATATGATGAGGCAGAATAGTTAAAAGCGGTGTTTCCGGTTTTATCGTATCACCTTCCTGATATGTCAGTGATGTTATACGGCCCGATGCGGGTGCTATTATGGAATAATTTTGATTGCTCCGATGTTCTATATATCGCTGCCGCAACTCTGAAAGTGATTTCTTATATTCAAGAAGGTTTTGACTCAGCTCAACCGGTATTTTTTTTAACTCTATTGTCAACTGCCATTTTTGATTATTTTTACTGATTAAATTACGTTGCAGCTTCTCTAGTTCTATTTGGCTACTCAAATGGGCTTGATGACTTTCAACATACTCCGACTCTGGTATAAACTGATCTCGTGACATTTTTTTTAGCCGAGAAGCCTCCTTCGCATTTAATGAAACACGTTGTTTATGAAAAACAACTTCAGACTTAATGGATAGAATTTCTTTTTTAAGATATTTTAGCTGATTATCGAGGTCAATTTTTTTTATCTTTGACAAACTATTTTGCTCTTTAATTTGGGATTCAATAAGAGCAATTGTATTATCATTTTCTTTGGTAAAAAATGATTGTATATTTCCCCCGTCACCTAAATAACGCTCAGTTGAAACAACGTAAATAACATCCCCTTTTGTCACTTCATCACCCTCTTTAACTAAGATTGAAGCTACAATACCACGCCTAGGTGCATAGACTTTGGCTAATCCTGACTGTGGATTAAGCACACCATTTACGGTTTCTTTACTGGCATAATGGCCGAAATATAGAAACAATCCGAGAGAAATAACAAAAATGACAAAGAGAACCGTATATATAGTGAATGATATTGGGCGTATTAATACTACTTCACCGAAGATATTCTCATCTTGTTTTTTGTTTATTACTTCAGTGCGAAATAAACTCATCGTAAGTTGATACCATAAAATAAACGATTTTTGGGGTAAAAAAATAATTTTAATCTCTTGGGCTACTAATAATAGCCCAAGAGAACAAAGGCCTAGACCCTTACTACAACACTACAACACAGCAGCAGAACCACAGCAGCAAAACCACCAGCAGCAACCGCCAGAAACTTCTTCTATTTCACTTAAATTTAACTCTTTCATTTTAGATTACCCTCATATATTAAAGTGTACATCGGTACACTTAATTTATAAAAATATCTCTATACATAATTATATAGAGATCACATATTCCGACAGTGCATATAGCGCCCTCGAAAATCCCTGTCTCTTTTTATCTAAAAAATAAGTAAAATTATTTTAAATATTTTCACTAATACCTATTAAAAAAGAAACGAAACATCTACCTAAATAATAAATATTACTCTACCTTAGTAAAAAAATAGAAGAAAAAAATAACAATTTAACAATCTCAAATATCCTTGAGAATATCAAGAATGTATATTGCGATAAAACAAATTCATAATTCAATAACTCACGAATCTCACTATCAAAAAAATCTGGAGGAGTTTTCGATAAATAGTCTGTCACCCATCGCACTCAGTTGCTATGAGGAGGATACGAACAGGTCGAAAAATCAGTGGGGTCTAGCATTTTACCGTGTATACGATAATAAACCTTTATAGCTGGTTTATTTAAGCCATCCAAGTAATGCCGATAATCTTCCTCAGCATAAAACCACGGCTCTCGACTATTGCTGCAACAAACTCCGTGCGGAGATATACCTACCAGATTAAATATTGATTTGCGTAGCATTCTCACCTCCATGTGAAATGTGCATGTGGGATAGCCATCAAATAGCTACATTGACCGTTCTGAATATTAGGAACAATCACTCTCTAGCCCAACTTTCCCCCATTTCCTGGCAGACAATAGATGGTTTTTTCAAGCTTGTCTTTAAAGCGGCAATATTACCAAAACTTAGTTTAAGTAGTATATTTTTCATAAAAATATACTACTTAAAGAAAATCAATAAATTTAGCAAATAATCTTTTATCATTATTATTATTATTTTTATTTTTATTTTTATTTTTATTTTTATTTTTATTTTTATTTTTATTTTTATTTTTATTTTTATTTTTATTTTTATTTTTATTTTTATAAACCAATGAAATCTCATCTATTAAAAAACCGGCCATTCATAACGCAGCGCATCAACCGGCTTCAAACTGGCCTCTCGATAAGATTCATGTGTACACCAAATAATGCATCCTGTATTTTAGTATCAATGATAACAACGTGCTTGCGATGCTTAATATCGTTCTGGTGAAAATTACGTCCCAGATGATATCTAAACCTTCAAGGTTAGCATCTTTGTACACGCTCATTTTGATGATCAGCAACTTCGCCATCACGCACATGAATAATACGTTGCGCAAATGCTGCGACCTCATCCTCATGAGCCACCATCACAATGGTTTTTCCGCTCGCTTGTAATTATTAAAAAGATACATGATTTCGTGACTGGCTTGTGAGTCCAGCGCACCGGTTGGCTCATCAGAAATGATGATTTCAGAATCATTAACAATCGTACGCGCAATCACTACCCGCTGCTGTTGGCCGCCCGACAGGTGTGCGGGAATATGTGTGGCGCGATCTGCAAGGTCAACAATTTTTAAGGCTGCAAGTGCGCGTTTTTGTCGCACGGCGGGCAATACATCAGCATATACCCGCAGCGATTGAAATTTAGGCGCTCATTGCACGCCCTCTTCATTCCATGGCTGCGTTGAAATTCCTCACAATAGACCGGCTATTACTCGTCATTTCGCCTTGCCATAAAATGAATATGACGCACACTGAACACCTAAATCTCAAACGCTACGGGTATAGACCCCATGGGCAGTTCAACGTTATACCTTGCATCAATACGGGGAATCAGATTAAACAATTGAAAAACAAAGCCAAGCCAGTGATTACGAATCGCAGCAAGGTCATCTTCACTTGCCCCTTAGATAATTTTATTATCCAGTGTGTAACTACCACTGTCGGCAGTATCAAGACAACCCAGAATATTCAACAGGGTGGATTTGCCAGAACCGGACGGTCCCATAATGGCAACAAACTCACCTTTTTTGATGTTAACAGAAACATTCCGCAATACCGGTACCAACAAACGTCCACGTTGGTAGGATTTGTGAATGTTGTGCAACTGAATCAGTTGATGTCGGTCTGCACGAGCCATGCCGGCATCGTGGTTTTTGTCAGTCTGACTTGTTGCACATCGCTAAAGTCATTTTGATAATGTACGGGGATAGACCTTATCACCATTTTTTAATGTTGTTCCTCTGAGTAAAATCACTGTTTCACCCTCACTCAGACCTTGCTTGACTTCTGCCATGGAAAAATCTTCAATGCCCGTTTCAATAATTCTCATCCGTGCATGCTCACCCTCCAACACTGCCACCACAGTTTGTCCATTATGATGGCTCAATGCTGCAAAAGGTATTTTGAGCGTATTGGGATTCCATTCGGTACGAATGTCGGCATTAACCTGTTGGCCGTACTGGAGCATGGGTGAATCACTCCCCAGGCTGACATACACTTTTATTGAATTTGCATTCTGCTGGCTGCCTGCCTCTGCCCCCAGGCGCACTACCGACTCTTGCCATTCCAACCCGGGGAAAGCATCACTGGATACCATCACTACTTGCCCGACGTTAACCGCAACACTATCTGCGGCATCCACATGTGCTTCAATTTCGCGTTGAGTGTCGTCCATCAGGGTAAACAATGTTTCCGTCGGATCTACCCATTGGCCTATTTCGGCATGGCGGGCGGTGACCGTGCCACCAAACGCAGCGGTAATTCTTTGACTGTCAAGTTCCAGTGTTGCGCTACGCACTTCTTCCGCAGCAATGTCGGCCTTGCTACGTGCGGTCAGCAAATCAGCCTCCGCATCTTCAACCAGATGCCGTGCCACTGCGCCTTTTGCGTGCGCTTTGCGTAATCGATCCAGCGTGCGTTCTGCCACCACAATATTTTCCTGCGCCGATGACAGGCTGATTTTGACGCGGTTCAAACGACTGATTAATTCACGGTCATCGATTTTGGCCAGCACTTGTCCCTGTTTAACTTTTTCACCTTCTTTTACCCATACTTCCACCAAACGCCCGGCTCTCGCCGGACTCACATTGACACGCTGCTTGCTCACCACGCGCCCCGGCACAGTAACAGATTGAAATATTTCACCAAATTCCACAGACACCGTATCAACCGGTTGGGCCGGTTTAAAATAAATATCCCAGACCATCAGCGCCGCCGCCACCATAACAGCAACACTCAACACACTCAGCAACAAGCCCCGCATCCTTTTGGAACGAGCAAACAGCCCCGTGCGCTCACTGTCCAGCAACGGATATTGTCCAATCTCGCTGAGAATATTGTCATCATCGGCTTGTTTGGCATTACGGGTGTTTTGGTTTTCATGCGACGCCGGTTTAACCATTGGTACTTCTTTCGTTTTCTCCGGCTCGCCAACAATTACAGAATCGGGCTGTTCCACGTCCGTCGTTTTATTACCTGCTGTTGTTGCATCTGATTTTTGTTCCATCGCCCGCAAAATTGATGGGGCCTTTGTTGTTTCTGTTGCAGAAAGAACGGGGTCAGCTGATTCAACAACTGGCGGCATGCTGCTTAACACCGGAATATCCGTTTTTTCGACAGATGCTTCGGAAGAGGAGGGAGAAGCCAATTGCGGTGCTATGGGTAACTCCGGCTTACGCAAAGGGCGCTGTATGGCGTGTAATGTCACGACCTTGCCATCGTCCAGGCCGCGTTCCATTTTTTTCGATTTGGTTTGCAAGGATGTTGTCTCAGACTGTCTGCCATCAAATAACAGACGCCGGATATGCGCATCCAGCTCATCGGCGTTCACCGGTTTTTTCATCACCTGATTGGCACCCGCGTCATACACATTCACCAATACCTCGGCATCCGTAGCACCCGTGATGACGATAATCGGCATAATGCTGATTTTTGGATGACCACTCTGCCGCAGCGTACGAATCAGGTCATCGCCGTCCATGCCTGTGGGAGAGACTTTCAAGTCAGTAAGCAGCAGATCATAGTCTTCCTGCACCAGTGCCACAAAGGCAGGCTCGGCTGAGGAAAAATGGTCAACCTGATAACCAAAGGGTTTCAGCAAACGCCGCACCACATACGCCGATGTGCGGCTATCGTCCACATAACACAGACGTGCTGCTACCGGCACATTTTCGGAACCCGGCGCACCGGTACCCACTTCATCCCTGGAACCCTTCTTACCCATATACTGCATACCCTGAAACGTTTACATAGGAGCCTGTCAGGCTCCTAAACTGCAAAAAAAATGACCCACCTTGAAGATCTTCAAAGCATCGGCTCATGTAATCGGGTAAATTGTCTGTTTTATATGATAACGTGAGCCAGGCTGGGAACCCCCTACTACTGAGACTATATGTCTCAAGAATGACTATGTAAACTCGGGCTTTCATCGCATCCCAGCGAACTCGAAAATTCAACCGCCACCTAGCTTATCAACCCAACCTATTTTATTGTACTCACTAAATGACTGAAACAACTCCTCAACGTACCCTCCCCGCCCTGGGACTTTTATCCATTTTCGGCCTGATACTCCTCGCCACCCTGATCAAACAGGGCAATAACCCGCAGAAAGACTGGATCGAAGGCTGGCAGGAACTCACCCCCTTCACGCATCCACGACGCGCTTTGGCAACCGCTGCCACGGAGGATTATTTATATGTACTGGGTGGTGTCGATGCACAAAATCGATATGTACGCCCGGTAGAATACGCACGCATCCTGTCCGATGGCCGATTGGGCCCCTGGAAGCAAACCAGTACTTTATTGGAAGGGCGTTTCTATCTGGCCGCTGCCCATCACGATGGATACCTGTATGCACTGGGTGGTGGTGGCGGACAACTGGGTGATGACAACATACCGCTGGCCTCCGTGGAGCGGGCAAAAATCAATACCGACGGCAGCCTGCAAGCCTGGCAACATCACAGCTACTTCACCACACCACGCCGCGGTCTCACCGCCGCTATTATCAACGAGCGCCTCTATGCCATCGGCGGCTATAATGGACAATTTCTCAAATCCACAGAATTCATCACACTTGATGCCGACCAACAACCTGCCCAATGGCAATTGGCCACGCAACAGGCACAAGTGGATCGCTACATCCATGCCAGCGCCACCCTGGGAAATCGAATGTATCTGCTGGGAGGTCATGTAGAAAAAGGCGGGCCAATGAGTTATGGCGATGTCGAATTCAGCACAGTTAACGCCACCACTGGCCAGTTGGCACCGTGGCATGTTGCACCCACACACCTGCTCACCGCACGATTCATTGCATCAGCCTTTGCTTTCGACGACTATCTGTACATCGTGGGCGGACATGACGGTATCCGGCGGCTCTCCTCTGTCGAAATGGCCCATGTAAACTCTGACAACAAAATCACTGCGTGGACACAGCAACCCGACCTGAATCACCAGCGTAGCGCCACCGCCATAGCCATCAGCGGGCGTTACGCCTACGTTGCAGGCGGCATGGATGACCAGGGAGTATTACGCTCTGTTGAAATGGCACAAATTGGCCCTCACGGAAAATTGGGATATATTGCGCAGCCCGACACAGCACTTGCCGGACAATAAATCTTCGGGCACCATTAAGATTACCGGGTCGGCAACAAAAAAAGCTGATCGAAAATAAGAAGAGTAAAAAAGGGGAACGACAATGATGGACTTTTTGACTTACATGGTCGCTGGTGTTGGCGCAGTGGCCGCTGTGCTGCTGGTATATCTCGTTATACAAATTTACAGCACTAACAGCCCCTACCGGTAATCGTCACCCTGCGAACCCTGTGGTAAGGCTGTTCGAAAGCCCGTCGCTTTGTCAGATTCGGCGCTTGTAAACGCAAAGACGCAAGGCACGGAGGAAAACACTAAAAACGCTGTGTCTCCGTGGGACATTGTGTTTTTTGTTTCCACATTCTGTGGTACACACTGAATATCCAAGTCTCGCTCACCGCAGACTTTGGCTACCTGGTGTTTATTTAACCGGCAAAAACAAACGTTCATTTTTCCCGACTTAGGAATGGAAATTAAATAACTTATATAATTTCCATCCCTTAATGACCTTGGGGTTGTCACTGCTTTTCAGTGTCAGCAGAACGCATCGGTAACCAGATATTCACTGCCGCTCCCCCTAGTTCGCTCCCGGTAATTTCCAACGTGCCACCATACACCTGCACAATATCGCGTACGATAGACAAACCAATGCCATGACCCGCAATATCATTGTCTGCACGACGGCCACGCTGCATCACATATTGCACCATTTCCGGCGCTACACCCACACCATCATCATCGACACGCAATAAAATATCCCACTGATCTTCTTTTGGCCCGGGTCGGCTCTGGGCCGCCACCCGCACCTGACCGTCACACCATTTGTATGCGTTATCCACCAGATTGCCCACGATCTCCAGCAAGTCACCCTCGTCACCATGAAACTCAACAGAGGCATCCACATCAAATATCGCATTCACCTTTTTGTCGGCATACACTTTGTTAAGACCTGCAATCACTTTACAGACAATTTTCCTCACCTGCACTGGTGCCGTTAATGCCGTCCAGCCGGACGTTGCTGCACGCTGTAGCTGATAACCGGTAATCTGATTCATATGTTCCACCTGCTCCTGTACAACCTGCGGCAATAAGGATTGTTCATTCTTATTTTCTGCCGCACTTTGCAATACCGCCAGAGGTGTTTTCAGGCTATGCGCCAAATCACCTAACGTCCGCCGGTAACGATCCAGGTGCTCCTGTTGCTGGGACAACAAGGTATTGATATTTCCCGTCAAACCTTGCAGCTCAGGAGGGTACCCTCCTTGCAATCTTACCTGCCGACCGGCCTCAATGGCCGCAAGCTCATTCGTCGCCTTTTTCAATGGCGACAAACCCCAACGCAAAATAGCGCCCTGCACCGCCAGCAACAGCAACGCCACCCCTCCCAATGAACCCCATAAACTACGGCGAAATCCAGCAATCCGGGCATTCAAACCTGTCATATCCTGTGCGATGCTGAAAGTGTAGGCAAGCTGTGGATCAGTAACATCACTCCACACAACACCGTAACTCAGTAAATACAACTCCTGCCCCGAAGATTGAATCACTTTTTTACCCACACGCTCTGTTCGTGACAATCCACGCTCAAAAGGAAGCTTCATGCCCTCCATAGATTCAGAACGCCACAGCCAGTGCTTATTATTACTGGTTACCTGGGCATACAAACCGGAATCCGGACTGGAAAACCGCCGATCCGGTACTGACAAAGGCATCGTCAAACGACCGTTCTCGTCCAGTCCGGCAACAGCGATCAACGCATAAACAGAACCCAGCAATTGCTCTTCCAATGCCTGTTCAACACTACTGCGATAATTTTGGTCCAGAGTAACCCCGGCCAAACCAAAAAAACTGGAGAGAATTGCACTGGCGGCAATCAATACACGAAGGTTAAGAGATAACATAACGGAAACCTGTCGAGCCTGGATGATCGTAATAAAAAAATCTATTTTGAACTATTTTTTGATCCATTTGGGGCGAATGTCCAGCCTGTTTGACGAACATAAAAAGCAGCTGCCGGGTAAAATGCGATAACCCAACAGATCCTGGATGCTTGTATTACTTAACTTCAGCTATGACGAAACAGGGCTGGTTCCAGTTGATGCCGGTGCAATAGTTTATAAAAATCGGTACGGTTACGCTGTGCTAAACGCGCTGCCTGACAAACATTACCCCGGGTCATTTGCATTATCTGCACGAGATAATCACGTTCAAACTGACTTTGCGCCTCACCCAAGGGCAAGACTTCTTTGGTTTTACCACGCAAGGCTTTTTGCACCAGGCTGGCGGAAACCAGCGGCGAAGTTGTCAGCACAGCGACTTGCTCAACAACATTGAGCAATTGACGGATATTGCCCGGCCAGGGAGCCGCCATAAGCAATTCCATAGCTTCGCGGGAGAAAGATCGGGCGACGCAACTGGAAGAGCGCTGTTGCAGTTGCGACAGAAAGTGGTTGGCGAGCAGCGGAATATCTTCACAGCGATCAGCCAATGCCGGAAGTTCCAGCATAACGACATTAAGACGATAATAAAGGTCTTCGCGGAAAGTACGTGTCTCTGTGGCAGCTTCAAGATCGGTATGAGTCGCAGAAATAATTCTGACATCCACCGGAATCGGTTGTGTCATGCCCACAGGTCGCACTTCCCCCTCCTGTAACACACGCAATAGTTTGGCTTGAAATTCCAGCGGCATGTCACCGATTTCATCCAGAAACAGCGTGCCGCCATTGGCTGCTTCAAACAGACCGGTGTGATTCCGGTCAGCACCGGTAAATGCCCCTTTACGATGGCCAAAAAGCTCTGATTCCAGCAGTGCTTCAGGAATAGCCGCGCAGTTAATGGCCACAAAAGGTTTTTCGGCACGCGGACCCGCAGCATGAATAGCTTGCGCCAGTAGTTCTTTACCCGTGCCGCTTTCGCTCTGGATCAGAATGCTGACATCTGCCTGAGCCACCCGCCAGGCTTGTTTAAGCAATTCGTCCATCTTCGGGCTGGCAGTAATAATTCCACGTCGCCAGGTTTGATCATCACTGATTACGTCATCGTTTTGTGACTGGCCGCTGTGTCGCTGGGCGGCACTGATGTTGTCCAGTAACTGTTTACTGTCGAAGGGTTTGGTCAGGTAGCTGAACACGCCCTTACGAGTGGCGGCGACAGCATCAGGAATGCTGCCGTGAGCGGTGAGAATGATCACCGGCAACGAGGGATAGCGGGCATGCACTTCGTCGAACAGAGCCATACCGTCCATGCCCTCCATGCGCAAATCCGTAATGATCAGGTGCGGTTGGCAGATGGGCATTTTACCCAATGCCTGACGACCACTACCGGCTGTTTCGACCACATAACCGGCGGCTGTAAGACGTATGGATAACAACCTCAAGAGGCTGGCATCGTCGTCAATCAAGAGTATTTTGGTTTGGCTCATCGACTTTTTACTGACCATTGGGAACTGAGACTGACTGCTCTTTTTCATTAATATCCTGTTCGATGGATTTCAGCTGTTCAAGCTGTGATTTCAACGCCTTCGTAGCGGCATGTTCCCGCTTGAGTTTTTCCGCCAGTTTTTGCGAAACGGCCTGTTCCAGTGCGAGACTTTTTTCCTGACTGAGCAATTTCTCCTGTAATTGCTGCCGCCCTTTGATGTTATCTGCCAGCAGCAACGCCAACCCTCGGTCGGGATGTTGTGCATGACGGGGATTATGCAAAAAACTCTGTAACAACCGGGCTGCCTCGGTATCGTCCTGAAAGGCTGTAGCGGACTTGCCAAGCAGTATCACCAAACGCAGCTGATCACACGGGTTGTTGCCCTGCGCCTGATTTGAACGTAATGCCTGAAGCATTTCTTCCCCAGCCTCTGGTGATAACAAAGAAGCTACCGTATAAAAATTGGTGACGCCCTCACAGGCTTCGTTACGCCCGGCCTGTGTGACTATTTGCCACTGTGTACAGGCCGTTAATGTCAGCACGGCTATTATTCCCATCCCCTGATACATCATTGAGTACACATATCTCCTGTCTGTTTTTTATTCTGCGCCAACCAATGGCAGAGTGACACGTAAATGCGCCCCGGTCTGACTGTCCCGCGCCTCTATACTGCCACGGTGCAGACGGGCATAACGCTGAGCAATGGCCAATCCTAACCCTGTTCCCTTAACGTGACCTTTTGCACGTTGCTGCCCCTGAAAAAAAGGCTCGAAAATCTGACCCCGTTCCTCACTGCTGATACCCGGCCCCATATCTATGACATCGATACGGATCTCATCGTTCTCCATCCAGGCATTTAACTGAACCTTGCCGCCATCTGGCGAATATTTGATGGCATTGGACAGCAGGTTATCTAACAAGGTACGAATTTGATCATGTTCACCACACAGGCTAACTGCTTGCAGGTCGGTCTGCACGGTAATTTTTCGGGCACGCATGGCAAGGCGATGTTTGTCGATGATTTCCGGCAGCAGGGTATCAAGCATAATAGTTTCTTGTTGTTGCGGTTTTTCCTGTGCCAGGGCAGCGTTGAAGTTCAGCAGAGCCTCAACCTGTGCCTGTAATTGAAGACCGCTCTCCCGCAGAATGCTCGCCACTTCTGTCTGTTCCGGATTTAACGTACCCACCACTTCATCGCACAGTAATTCCGTGCCTTCCCGAATAGCCGTCAGCGGTGTTTTCAATTCATGCGAGACATGGTGCAAAAATGTTTGCTTTTGCTCATCCAGTTCAGACAATCTTTTGCGCAGCCAATCAAGATGTTCGCCGAGATCACGCACATCCTGCGGCCCTCTCACCTTTACCGGCGTCGAAAACTCACCCGCGCCAAGACGGTGGATAGCAGCACCGAGCCGCCGTAACGGACGACTGATCAGTACACTGAAAACAACCGCCAGGATTAACGCCAACGGAATCAAACCCAGCGCCTGCAACAACAGTAAGCCCTGCATCTGTTCCATTTGTCGGGTAATCACATCGCTCTGCCGGGCAACCATCTGCGTCACTTCGAAAGGAATCGGACGCACCAACCGGGTCAGATTATGCTGCTCTGCCAACCTGGGCGGCTCATCCTGCACCTGCGGCTGAGAAGTAGCGGCCACCTCACGAAGTTTATCGTACAGAGCCTGTTCCTGTTCACGCAACTGCCCGAGCCGGTCCAGCAGGCTCTCACCCGATGGCAAGCTTTCCAACAGGATAATGGCCTTACTAAGCTGGCCACGCTGATCTTCATAACGTTGCAGCACGGCAGGATCACGCAGAACAAGGTATTGACCGGTACTGCGTTCCATATTCAGTACCTGGGCCATAATAGTGCGACTGCCTTCAACAGCCTGAGCGGAATCACTCACTGCCAGCTGCATTTGCGCCGACAGGCGGTCAATCTGCACAAAAGTATTCACCAAAGCCACTGAAAGAGGCAGGGTAGCCAGCAGAAAACCGATTAATGCCAGTTGAAAAATAGAGGTTGGCAAAGTCAAGCGCATAATTCAACACCCCCAAAACCAAGGTATGTCTGTGAATATCGGAGGACTGATTTTAAGTAGACAGACATAACTGTTTTAACAAAATGTGCGCCGAATATTTTTAGGCCTTCGCAGCATTGTGAAGATGAACATAATAAGCGATGTGGCCGTAGCAGTAACGCAGAAGGAGGGAAAACAGACAAGAAAAAAAGATCACGCTAAAAAAAGGTGACCCAAAAAATTCCATCCCTGGAATTTTTTGGGTCGAAAGCACAGTTTTACAGGATGTGCCTCCTGAGCCACCGATTGCATGTGCGTACAATCGACTTTGACGGTGCTTCCTGCACCGCACGAGAACCCCTATTTCCAAGGAACCTTGAACAAGTCACCGACTCGCATTCCGGGCCTTCAATCCATTGATTTTTCGCTGTTGAGCACTGCAATAACGAATTATTACCTGCGATCAACCTCTCAAACCGATGGAATCTGACATCCTGTCTGCTACGTCCGCGCTCATTCCAAAGCCCCTTGATAGAGGGGAGGAGGGGTAGAGGTTCTCGAATTCACTTATCGTACTTATTTATTCCTTGGGTGCAGCAACTTCAAAGCGAGCAAATTCTGCTTCATCCAACTTTCCATCTGTATTGCTATCGTAGGTATCCCACAGATCGGTCAACGCGGGAACCGAAGCTGCTTCGGCCTTGCTGATAGTGCCATCTTTATCAGTATCAACTTGATCGAACGTTTCAGCAGCATAAACGGCACTGGATACGACGATAGCGAATGTGGCAAACAATAATTCCTTGCGCATAAGATAATCCTCTGTTGTGGTAAATAATCTGTCGTAACAAGTACATCGACACCAAGACAGGTAGCAAACGTCGTGCCATATTTTTATTATCATTAATAATCAATAAGTTATAAATAATTTTCCGTGCCAAACCGAGCAACGATGAAAGCAAGTGTCTCTCCGGGGAGACAGGGAACCAGGGGAAAAAGGGAAAGACCGTGAAATACAGCCAATTACGCCTGTCGCAAAACAGCGACAACTCATATATTCGGGCGTACAACCTGCGCCACATGCTGTACAAAAGACAGGTAACGCAGACTCAACCACCCCATTCCGGCACCCAACCCCATACCGATAAGCGCACCCGCCAGTATCTGGCTCGGGTAATGCACCCCCAGATAAACACGCGACAGCGCAACCAATACCGCCAGCACACCAAAACCGACCATCCAGCCCCGCCAGCGCAGCACATAACTGCTAAAGGTCACAAACAGGAAAAAATTCAATGCATGATTGGACGGCATGCCATTGAGCTTACGGCTACAGTTGATGGAAAATACGGTATCAACCTGCCGCACAACACTGCCCAGCTCCGCACAGGGACGCGGTTGCCCGATGAAATCTTTTAACGCAGCGCCCAGCTGGTCACCCAACGAAATGAATACGATGGTCAGCAACCAGAATTTGAAGCCGTCTTTACCAAAACGCCAACTCAGGAAAACCATCACTGCCAGTAATACCGGCGTGGAAAAAAGCAGGTCTTGTGAGATCCAGGCGAAAAAGAGATCGAACCCGGGGTTGGACAGCGTTTGATTCAGTAATAACAGTAAGTATTCGTCCAAAATATCTGCCTCTAGAATGCATACACCAGGTGTGGCGCGAACGGGCATTCTCCCACAACCGGAAAGAAACAAGAAATCAAGCACTTAACAAAAAATGTGACGCACAAATGGAAAAATAATTGCCAGCACCGTATTTCCATTTGCTCTTTTAAACCCTGCTTCACAAGCTTACCCCTGGGGGCCCCCTGTTTTGACGGCGCACTACGTATTGGTAATCAATATCCAATAACGATACGATCACTGAAGAAGGCAACCTTCTCACAGAGAACTTTCACCCCACTTGGTTCACGCCTGTGCTGGGTCAACTGCAATAAATTGCCGAGCGGCATGATATTATACGTAACTGGAATTCAAACAAGGAAATGACAATGAGTTGGGAATTCATGGCTTTATTTCGCAGAAATTTTCACGGAAATGGTAACTGAGGAGAACTGTTCATAATGAATAAAAACGGAACATTGAAACGTTTTTCCTATTCATATGAATTGCCATGGAAGACGTTTAACTCCGGCGCACTATAAAAGGTAAATCGAAGAACAACAAAAGCCGAATAGAAATTGGTGTATATGAATTAATACCACGCAACGATGGCCCCAAAGGCTGGAGACTGGAATTACAAGATACCGGCCATAGAACAAATATACAGATTCACAGAGCACATTCCTCATTATTCATTGAAGGCTGTATCCTGCCTTTAACTTTCAATGACATATCTGGTGATACGTTAACCAAAGGAGATTCTAAAATTCAATCTCAGTCAGTAGTGTTAATGGAGAAATTAAAAGCTGAATATGACACGATGAAAATAGGGAAAAGCGGAAACCCCACAATACTTATTGCAGCTCACTTACCAGCATCAGCATATGACCTTACATCTGGTTTAAAACATGCATAAATATATTGCCTACTCGTTAATATTGATTTGTTTTCTTGCATCTACGGTTAACGCTGAAGAAAAATATATAAAAAGCATTAAAGGCGTTGGCAACTTAAACATTTATGTAGAACCATTTGTTCAAGACTCACACAAAATATCATCTTGCGGTGATTATATCTGTGCAATTGATAGCTCTCCATTTTTTGGGACTGATGGCAAGCTTCCAACAAAAAAACTCTCCAGGTTGATTTTTATATTCGACAACGAGTCTATCAGTCTAAATATAAAAGCAATGTATGAACCAGGAATTACAAACAGCAATATCAATGAAAGAATATCAGTTCAACATTATTGGGGTGATTTTTACAAAGTAACCGGTAAGTTTTCAGATGGTGCTGGCAGCTACGTCAGCCAGTGGCTGGTTTCAAAACAAGGGGCGATTCGAACCAATATCAGTAATCTTGAATTGTTATCTGATTTTTACTCACACGTCACAAAGTAATCACAAATTTTTCTGACGAGCCAAAAATAAAAATGTATTGCGAGTGACATTTTTTGTGTACAAGCCTCGCATGTATTATTCAGCCTTTATTTTCCCTCTGCCTGCTCCTGGTTACGCACCAACATAATTCCCGGCAGGAACATGCCTCTCAGGAATGACGCTGTGCTTCAAGCGCCTGCTGGGTCGCCGGATGCTGAACCAGGTTTGCCTTGATATCAAGAATATCCACCAGCCCCAACGGCACCACCTTGCCATCCTTGTAAATGCCCTGAAGTTTCATCACCAGACGATTATCGGTTTTACGATACATCACCCCGTCCAGCGCATACGCCTTTCCCTTACCGTCAGTCCCCACATTAAAACTTAACTTGAGACGGCGGAATTCAGTGAGCGCCATGATATCCGCTGTCACCTCCGCAAACTGCACGCGCACAGAACCTTCGGAAAGATCCAGCAGGGTACAGGGGTGTGTTTCACCATCACGAATACTCAAGTGCGCAGGCAACTCCGTTTGCAAACGATAGTGCTGACGCTGATCTGTCATCTTCAACGAACCGGGCAACACATCCAGCACCACCACCTCATGCCCGGCATAAATGCCATCAGTGAGGGGTAGCACTTTATTTACTTCGGTATCCAGATGACTCAGCGTACCGCCGGTAGAACAGGCCAACAAGGTAATGGTGTTATGCCGCCGAAAAGGGCCATGCGGGCCCAACTCGGCACGTCGCCCATAATCCCGTTTGTTTTCATCTTCCTGATTAAAGGGAATCAACAGGCTGAAGTTTTCAACGTCCGAAACCATGCGTTCCTGACCATCCACTGTGAGCCGCAACACATCACGTTCACCATCCTGCTGACAACCAATATCAATGGGTGAAAAAATAAACTGGCCATTGACGCTGTAACCCAGCACGAGCGTGTCCAGTGCGCCTTCTTTTTGATACTCGGGGTAATAACGGATTTTTTCACCCAACGGAAAATAGCGGAACAGCTCCGTCAGTTTTGCAATGGCCAAAGGTTCCTTGACCGCTTTGGCATTGCCGTGCGATTTTATTTTAGTGCCACCATCGTCTGCACCACCAAAAACCTTTTTCAGAAAACCCATGTTGCGTTATCCGCCTCTATTAACGCTTTCAGTAAAACAGCCTGATGTTTTCTGTAGGGTGCGCATGTTGTTTTGCCCACGCGGATACTGATAATACACGCGTGGGCACAAAAAACGTGCCCGCCCTACGCTTGTACATCTAGTGTAGTGTCCTATATAAAACGCAATAGCGGCAAAACATCCGCATTCTTTATCTCTTTACCCCACTGCCACCCGTGCATTACGGAACATACGCAGCCACGGGCCATCCTCGCCCCACTCTTCCGGTAACCAGGAATATTGCACCGCCCGGAACACTCGCTCCGGGTGCGGCATCATAATGGTGAAGCGACCATCCGTTGTGGTCAGCCCGGTGATGCCCTGCGGTGAACCGTTCGGGTTGGCAGGATAATGTTCTGTCGGCTGACCGTGGTTATCCACATACCGTAAAGTCGCCAGACCTGCCTCCAGTGTCTGCTGCGCACCCTTGGCAAATACGGCACGACCTTCACCATGGGCCACCGCAATGGGCATGCGTGAACCGACCATATCAGACATAAACAATGACGGTGATGGCAACACTTCCACCAGCGACAGGCGACCTTCAAACTGTTCAGAGGCATTGCGCTCGAAGTGTGGCCACAGGTCCGCCCCCGGAATCAGTTCATGCAGGTTGGACATCATCTGGCAGCCGTTACACACACCGAGGCCAAAGCTGTCATCGCGCTGGAAAAAGGCTGCGAATTCATCCCGCGCACGACGGTTAAACAACACCGATTTTGCCCAGCCTTCACCGGCACCCAATACGTCACCGTAAGAAAAACCACCACAAGCCACCATGCCTTTGAAATCGGCCAGCGAGACACGCCCGGCAATAATGTCACTCATGTGTACATCAATGGCATCAAAACCGGCACGGTCAAAAGCCGCTGCCATTTCAATCTGACCATTGACGCCTTGCTCCCGCAGGATGGCCATGCGCGGACGCACGCCCGTATGAATAAACGGCGCAGCCACATTGTCTTCAATATCAAAACCCAGAGAAACATTCAGCCCCGGATCAGCGGCATCCAGCCGGGCTTCCATTTCCTGTTGGGCACACTGTGGATTGTCACGCAGTGTCTGCATATGCAATGTCGTTTCCGACCAGACACGGCGGAATGCCATGCGGTCTTCACCCAGCACTTCACTGCCGTCAAAACGGAAACTGATGCGATTATTATCCGTGGGTACACCGATCACAAAACTGTGTTTGCCCAGACCATGTTCCCGCAGACAGGCCAATACCTCATCGGTATCGGTATGATTCACCTGAATTACTGCGCCCAGTTCTTCGTTAAACAATGCGGCAAGTACATCATCGTCTTTGTCTGAAACCAAAGCGTCTAACTGGATATTGACACCCATGCCACCGGCAAAGGCCATTTCACACACACAGGCCAGCAGACCGCCGTCAGAGCGGTCATGGTAAGCCTGCAACAGACGCCGATGATTAAGCGCCTGTATCACGGTGAAAAAAGCCTTCAGCGCACCGGCATCATCCACATCCGGCGCATGATGCCCCAGCTGCTTGTACACCTGTGCCAGAGCAGAACCCCCCAGGCGATTTTCGCCCTTGCCCAGATCAATGAGAATCAGATCACCACCACCTTTCAACTGTGGTGTCAGCGTTTCACGCACATCCAGCACCGGCGCAAAGGCGGTGATGATCAGCGACAGCGGCGACGTCACAGATTTCTCTTCCAGGCCGTCCTTGCCCTCCTCCTGCCAGACCGTTTTCATGGACATGGAATCCTTGCCCACCGGAATGGCAATACCCAGCTCGGGACACAGTTCCATACCGACAGCCTTCACGGCATCAAACAAACCCGCATCTTCACCGGGATGCCCTGCTGGCGACATCCAGTTGGCGGACAATTTAAGATCACTGAGTTGATTGATGCGCGCAGCGGCAATATTGGTAATGGCCTCACCCACCGCCATACGTGCCGAAGCCGCATGATGTAACAGCGCAATAGGCGTGCGCTCCCCCATGGCCATGGCCTCACCGGCATAACCGGTGAAATCCGTACTGGTCACCGCCACATCGGCCACCGGCACCTGCCAGGGGCCCACCATTTGATCGCGCGTCACCATGCCTGTCACCGTGCGATCACCAATGGTGATGAGAAAGGTTTTGTCTGCCACCGACGGCAGGCGCAACACGCGCATGGCAGCGTCCATCAGATCAATACCGGCAGTATCAAACGCTGGCTTGTGGAAGGTTTTATGCTGCACATCGCGCAGCATTTTCGGCGGTTTGCCCAGCAAAACCTCCATAGACATATCAATAGGCGTGTTATCAAAGTAACCATCGCCCAACAGCAATTGCTGTTCTTCGATAGCCTCACCAATCACCGCAAAGGGGCAACGCTCACGCTCACACAATGCTTCAAACTCTGCCAACCGTTCCAGAGTTACCGCCAGCACATAACGTTCCTGGGACTCGTTGCACCAGATTTCTTTCGGCGACATGCCCGGATCATCACAAGGAATGGTGCGCAATTCAAAACGCGCCCCACGCCCGCAATCATGCACGATTTCCGGCATGGCATTAGACAGGCCACCTGCGCCCACATCATGAATGGAGACAATGGGATTGTTATCCCCCATGGCCACGCAACGGTCGATGACCTCCTGCGCACGGCGTTCCATTTCCGGGTTGCCGCGTTGTACCGAAGCAAAATCCAGGTCTTCATGACTGTCGCCCGTGGCCATGCTGGAAGCCGCACCACCGCCCAGACCGATCAACATCGCCGGGCCACCCAGTACGACAAGTTGCGCACCCGGCGGAATCACATTTTTTTCCACATGACCCGCACGAATATTACCCAGCCCGCCCGCCAGCATGATGGGCTTGTGGTAGCCACGCACTTCTTTATTAATCGCTGAGGGCTCTTTGCCGTCTTTTTTCCCGCCTGCTGACGGCACGTTTTCCTCGAAGGTGCGGAAATAACCACAAATATTGGGACGACCAAATTCATTATTAAATGCCGCCGCACCCACCGGGCCATCCAGCATGATATCCAGCGCCGACACAATGCGCCCCGGTCGGCCATAATCCGTTTCCCAGGGCTGTGGCGCATCCGGCAAATTCAGATTCGACACAGAAAACCCGCACAACCCGGCCTTGGGTTTGGAGCCTCGCCCGGTGGCACCCTCATCACGAATCTCCCCCCCGGAACCGGTAGCCGCACCGGGAAAAGGCGAAATGGCCGTAGGGTGATTATGCGTCTCCACCTTCATCAAAATATGCACATCTTCGTCATGATACGCATAACGAGCATTGTCCGGGCTCGGGAAAAACCGCTGCCCTGCACTACCGCTCATTACCGCCGCATTATCTTTGTACGCCGACAGCGTACCTTCAGGATGGCTTTTATGGGTATTGCGAATCATCCCGAACAGGGAGTTTTCCTGCGGCTGACCGTCGATAATCCAGTCAGCATTAAAAATCTTGTGGCGGCAATGCTCGGAATTGGCCTGGGCAAACATCATCAACTCCACATCCGTGGGATTGCGCCCCAGCGCACTGAAATTATCCACCAGATAATCAATTTCATCCTCGGCCAGCGCCAGCCCCTGCGCCACATTGGCACGGACCAGCGCATCACGCCCGCCGCCGAGGATATCCACCGTAGTCATGGGTGCAGGCTCAGCCTGCATAAACAGCGCATCGGCATCTTCAAGACTGTCCATCACCTGCTCCACCATACGGTCATGAATCAGCGGCCTGAGCAGCGACAACTG
>JAKISS010000071.1 GCA_021648485.1 Gammaproteobacteria bacterium | reverse complement strand
ACCTGCGCGGAGAGAAACTCAAACGCACTGAGAGGTGTCGCCTGGAGACGCTTGAGAACGCCGTTTTTACGATAACGCACGATGACATAGCCAACACCGAACAAAGAACTGAACATCATGTTCATCGCCAATATTCCGGGGATAACCCAATCCACATAACGAACTTCACGGCCACTGACAGTCTGGCGCTGATATCCATCGGTCTCCATGGCTACTGACGCATTCCCTCCATCAGCATCCACAATCATCGCGCCATACAACACCCGCTCCAGCATGTAGCCTTTAGGAGAATCACTGTTGATCCAGTAATGACCGTTATCAAGATCAAACAACATATCCAGCTGATGACGTTCCACTTTGATAATAGCCGGGTCCAACCGGACAACCGGGATGAACTGAATGTAGCTGGTGCGAAAAAAAGCATGCTCTTCTTTGACTGTTACCAGTTTCTGTAATGGTGCCTCGGCATATACACCAACCTTATACTGATCCAGTGGTTTGCCGGAAAAAGCGAAGGCAAAACCAGCCACAATCAGTACCGGAAAAAGGATATTCCAGCCCAGCGCCGAACGGTCGCGGATAAATTCCCGGTTACGGGCAGCCAATACAGTAAGAAAACGACGCAGGTTCATGTACGCAACGCTGCACCGGTAAGCGCTAAAAACAGATCGTCGAGGGTGCGCGGGCGAATCTGTAAACCCGCCAGCGAAACATCATGGGCGAGCAACGTCCGCACTGCGGCATTGATGTCAGCGCTAAGAATTTCCACGATATCGTCTTGCACCTTCAACTTCAGTGGCAGATTTTCAATCGGACCAAGGATATCCGAGCGCGGCAGTTGCAATACCACCTCATCAAAATGCTCTGCCAGCAAGGCTTTGGGCGAGCCGTGAGCAATAATCTTGCCATGATCCATGATGGCAATTTCATCGCACAGCTCATAGGCTTCTTCCATGTAATGAGTGGTTAGCAACACCGTTTTACCCTGTGCCTTGATACGTTGTACCAATGCCCACAAATTACGCCGCGCTTGCGGGTCAAGTCCCGTGGTGGGCTCATCGAGAAAAATCACCTGGGGATCATTGACCAAGGCCATAGCCAACAACAAACGCTGGCGCTGACCACCAGAAAGCTTGCGTGTATCGCGGTCAAGAAACTCACCCAGCGCACAAATTTCGATCAACTCATCGCTATCGATGGTGCGTGGATAGAGACGACCAAACATCTCCAATGCCTCACGCACGGTAATAAAGTCCTGCAACGCGGTGGATTGAAACATGATACCGGCATCGTTGCGGAATGCCTCGCGTGCAGCCCCGGCATTCACCCGCTGACCACGATAATGGATTTCACCACTGCTGGGCTCAGTGATGCCTTCCAGCATTTCGATAGTGGTGGTTTTGCCTGCTCCATTGGGCCCCAGCAGGCCGAAGCAAGTGCCTTGTTGCAGTGCAAAACTAACGCCATTAACAGCGATAACAGCACCGAAACGTTTAACCAGATTGGTAACCTGTAATAGCGCAGCCATTATTGATGAAAGACCTTAACGAAAGAAATCACAGGATAAAGGGTGAAAGCAACCACTACCAGAGGAATCAAAACTATAGCCGCTAAATAAATACCGAGAAGAATCAGTGGTTGTACTGAGAAAACCAACAATAGCGGCAATGAACAAAAAGTAGGCAATTTACGCAACAACACGCTAAACTGGGACAGCAAGTTAGCCAAAAAGCACACATTATGTATAAATTTTCTGGTCTTTCCGACGAGCTTGCTTAACAAAGTTTCAACAACTTTTTTCTTTAGCCGATAAGGTAAAAGACGCAATACATTTCCTGATAAGCCTTCTGGTAACACATTCATCCAGGTCCACATGAGCGAATGTTAGCCACATCAACATGGTCGCAGCAAAGAGATCATGACAAATGGAGTTTCAAATGCGTAAAATTACCAGCTTTATTGCCCTCGCCAGTCTGCTGCTAGGTTCTACCGCCTTTGCCGATGATGAATTCCCTGGCCGGGCAAAATACAAAAAAATCCCCTATATCGAACTGGAAGACTTCTACCGTAAAATCAACGATGTAGTCGTAGTCGATGTCCGCTCCAAACTGGAATTCGAAACCCTGCGCATCAAAACTGCGGTCAATATCCCAGTAGCCGCCGAAAGCTTTGAAGCCGAAATTGTCAAACTGCGAGCGACCACCAATAAACCCATTGTCTTTTACTGCAATGGCCACACCTGCATGAAGTCATACATCTCGGCCAAAAAAGCCATGGAGGTCAACGTCAATGATGTGCATGCCTTTGACGCAGGTATCTTTGACTGGACCAAAGCGTACCCGGATGAAGCCATTTTGCTGGGCAACAGCCCGGTAAACCTCGCCCACCTGATTCCCAAATCGACCTTCAAAAAACGCCTGCTCAGCCCGGATGACTTCAGTGATCGCGCCACAATAGACCGGCATAAATATATGATTATCGACGTGCGCGACAAATTCCAGCGTGCAGGCGTGGGTTTTTACCCCGGCATCGAACGCTGGGCCAGCCTTGACCAGCAAAAAAAGCTGGAACGCTACATCAAAAAGGCTCTCAAGCAAAATCGTACGTTGCTTATTTATGACGAAGTCGGCAAACAGGTACGCTGGCTGCAATATGCGCTGGAAAAAGCGGGTGCCAAAAAATACTACTTCATGGAAAAAGGCGCGAAGGGTTATTACAAAGAACTCATCGCTTTGGGGAACGAATAAGCCTACCACCCAACATTTTTACCCATAAAGAAGGGCGCGTCAGGTCATTGCTGATGCGCCCTTTTCATTTAACCTAAATTAATAGCTGATGTTACGCAGGTCTCCGACGGTAGGGAACAAGCGCAGCGGTTCCACCCGGCTTAAGCCTGATGGCTATACAGCGAGTGGGCATATGTTTTTACCCACCTTACTGGACTGGCTACGAATGCGTAACATCAGTTAATAGGTTTAAAGGCGCGCACCAAAGATGACGAACAGATGCAAGCAGGCTAAACTCAAGATGATCGTATAACACTATCACCTTTTAACGCCTGCACCCGGGACAATCATGACAGACCATCGGAAATTCACCCGCCTGCCCCTCGATGTTATTGTGGAAATCAAACTGGAAGATGGTAGCCGACTCTACGGCGAAACTGCGGATATCAGCCTGGAGGGTGCTTTCGTCCTGCTCATTCCCCCACCGGGCGTGCAACCCGGTCAGTCCTGTGATCTTGAACTCATTATCAAGGCAGAAGAAGGCTGGGTGCGTGTCGCCTTTAGTTGCACCATTGCGCATAGCAAGGCCGATGGTATCGGCCTGCAATTTGGTTCCGCCGACACCCCGCATCATGAGTCATTTTTGAAATTACTCATTGACGGCAGTGATGATATCGACCAGATGCTGGACGAGCTATCGCAACACCCTCGCAAGGAATTTCAGTCCTCCAATAACTGAGGGTTCCCCTGAATTAAGAAGCATACATGCTCTTAAACACCCTCGCGGCCCTCGCAAAAGCTACAAATCAATAGCCCCAAGATTATTATTCGTGTTCCGTGGCACCTGGTCACCATTCATATGCTCGTAGATTATTTCGTGATTTTCCTTGATCACCATCACCGGCGTATTTTGCTTGTAACTGCGCCCCAAAAAAATGCGTGTTTCCGTACGAATATCATACAAATAAAAGGTGGCACTTTGATAAATGCTGGCCGGAAAAGCCTGGCCATCCAAAGTAAACCTCGGGTTAACACGTACCGCCGGGACATTCACATTCAGGGTTTGATCCCCACTCAACACGTTATTAAAATCCACTTCGTGCATTTTATTCTGTGGTACGGCATCACCATAGAGATGGTCCATTACAACGTGATAAGTCCCCGGTATAAGCTTCACCGCCTCATTATTGATATCACTGAAACCAAACAAAAATTCGTCACTGTCATTACCGGAGTCACGTAACAGAAACTGCACGCTGTTGCTGATATCGCCAGGAAAACGATTACCATTGAGCGTAAAACGACCGGTGACATTAATCGAAGTCACTGGCACCACCAAAGGCTGGTCGCTATTTAGCGCTATGCCATCCCCTCCTGGCACTACCGCATTAATATTTTGTGGCACGCCTTCACCTGACTCATGCCGGTATAAAACGTCATATACCCCCAACAATAATTCGTTCACACCCGGGTCCGTGTCCATATCACTGTTAATCACACGCACTGCCGTGGAGGCAACCTCGCTCGCCCCCAAGAACATAACATCATTGTAATTATTGACCGCTCGCAAATAAAAATTGGCTTCATTGTAGTTATCCTGTGGAAAAACAGAACCATCAAGAGTGAATTCGGGTGTGATAGCTACGCTGCGAATATCGATATTTTGTGATGCATTTGTGCTATCAATGACGATATTACTTGCCACAACTGCGTCGGTATTAACAGGCAGATCACTGCCCTGAACATGTTGATAAACAACATCGTAAGTACCCTCGATCACCAACAGAGTGACTGGCAGCTCAAAGCTCATTCCCAGTTCTACACGGTCCCCCGTGCTGATATTACGCAAAAAAAATCGGGCTGCCTGGTACTGACTAAGGGGGAAAACTGCTCCGTCCAGCGTAGCATCAAACTGAAACCGCACACTGGCAACATCCACATCCAGCGGCCCGTCTGCATTGACAGAGACACCTGACATAACAACAGCACTCTGATTATTCGGGACGCGCTCACCCCCTGTTTCCAGCGAATAAATCACATCATAGGTGCCTTGCATGACCTGCACAGGATCAGGCGAGACCGTATGGCTGTTACCAATAAAAATACGTTCACCACCAGCGTCAGGCTGCAAATAAAACACAGCGTCATCATATTCGCTCACGGGAAAGGCGCTGGTATTTTGTGCAAACGAAGGGGTTATTTCCCATGCGGGTACATTAACAGGCAAGAACCGATCACGGTCAAACATCTCATCAACCTGCACCGGCGTATCCACATTTTGCGGTACACCATTGCCAGTTTCATGCCGGAACAGCACATCATAGGTATCCTGTATGACCCGCACTGCCTCAGGAATTGCGTCGTGGCTGGCACCCAGCACTAACGTGTCATCAGTGGATGTGGTGTTACGCAACACAAAGTTGCCATCATTGTATTCACTTTGCTCAAATGCGACACCGTTCAGGGTATAAGTCGGTGTTACCAAAGCACTCGACACATTGATCGTCACAGATTGTATTGGAATCTGTACAGCCAGTTTGTTATTTTCAGGATTACCACAACCTACTCCCCCTACCACCAGCGCAACTAATGGCAACCACGCTGACAAATTCAATTTAACACTATTTTTTTGGTACAAATTTTTCATCCCCATAAATGGCCTCCCCAACCCTTGTGCAGGTACTGCTGGCCAATTATTAATGCTCGATATAACTTAACTAATCCTTAAATAATCCTTTATTTCAGGGGGAAAATCATTCGGAGCGATGAACAGCCAGCAACATCAAAACTGTACACATGAATCAAATAACACACATCGTACTCTCTCTAATGCATTAGCTCACCCACATGACTCCAACCCGGGCTTTAACTCCACACTGATGAGATGCATGTTGCATTTGAATGAAATAAATACGCATCGCCTGTTCACAAGCTATTATTTGCAGTGGCAATTAAAAACAAAAATCATTGATTAAACTATCGTTAGATTTAGGTATATTTTGAACGCTCCCCCCTGAACAATCCAAAATAACGTTATACTTTTGGCAAGCCATTATTTGTGACGATATCAAAAAGGGAACCGTACACATGCCGATTACACGCCGAAACCAAACCCTCTCCTTCCTAAGCTGGTCCGGACTCAGCCTTACGGCCTTGCTGCTCAGTGCCTGCGCCACCCAAGGCGAAATGATGGACGATCTCAACAAAACCCTGCGCGGTTATGAAAAAGCGGTACGCTGGGCCAAGTTTGATGCCGCTTATTCCTACCACAAACGGGAAACAGACCAGGAGGTCAGCATCCCCATCAATATGGAAAATATCCGGGTTACCAAATATGAATCATCCAACCAACGATTTGATCAACAAAAACTGGTCATGAAACAAACGGTTACCCTGCATTATTACAATACCGATGATTTACGTGAGCGCAGCCTGAAGCATCGTCACGAGTGGAAATATTTTCCTGAAAACAAACGCTGGTATCTAATAAGCGACCCTATCGTTTTCCCGTAAAAGGGTACTCCATAACCCACCCTTCCACAAATAGCTTACAGGGATTATCCTGATTTTTTTACCTGATATAGTGCTTGCTCAAGCTCCATTGCATGATGTCGTAACAGCTAACAACCTGGACAGAGTGACATTTCTCAGTGAGGGGCATGTCCGCTGGACTGTATAAATATCCGCGACACCCCCACCCCCACAGCCAGATAGCGACGGGTCTCCACCAAAGGGCTGTCCTCAAACACTGCACCACGCAAATCGTCATAACGCACAAAGCCACCCACAAACCACTTTTTGGAATTCATCGACAGGCTCAGCGTCACCCGACTACCACTGTACCCTGCCGTTGAAGCATAGACAGGCCGGTCTACGTCGGCATACCGATCAGACACGGTATAAAAATAATCGTGATATTGTCGGCTCGCAAAAATAGGCCCGGTAGACAAATTCCAGCGCCAACGTACATGCACCGCTCCCTTTATCCACACCCAGTTCAGGTAAGGTGAAAACACCCAGCCCTGATGGCCAATCAACGGGTCTCCCACCGACAATGCCGCCCGCAAGGGCATGCGCAGCCACCATTGCTGTTCCCAGCCCTGATGGCGATGGCCTTGCTGTCCCAGAAGAAATTTCAGGGAAGGACCAATTTCACCGATGGGATCCAGATCCGGCATACCCTCACGCGCACCTCCACCACTGGACACCGGCAAGCTGCCCGCCACACTGAAATCCAGATGCATCCGGTTTTTTTGCAGCAATTCACCGCGCATACCTTCCTCATCCATCTTGAAACGATCCCCCCGGTAAGCCATGTACGGCACGGGTAACCCGATATTTTTCCGGTCACTGGCACCGCGATAGGAGGGGACGAGCAACACCCCCGCACCCAATCCGAATTCCCATTTAGGCAAGTGATAAGCTGCCGCAGGCAGGCTTAATAGCAAACTCAACAACAGAAGCAGGCCTGTCACTGAGCATACCCGCCCGTCATTCCTTACTCGTCGTTTTATCAAAGACCATAATTGCATCATTTCTCCCGGCTCATCGACTTGCCGCAGTCTGCCTGAAGCCTGAATACATCACAAACTCGACGAAGGAGGCGGTTTGAGCGACAATACGCCACTCACTTTACAGCGATATCATGATCACGCACGCCATGCCAACACAATACAAAACAGACGATTTACGCATTCAGGCCATCAAAGAAGTGGTGGCACCGAAAGCAATAATTGCGGAGCATCCGATTTCCGACGCGGCCATGCAAACCACGGCCCAGGCGCGTCAGGCCGTACATAATATTTTGCACGGATCGGATGATCGCCTGCTGGTGGTGATTGGCCCCTGCTCCATCCATGACCCTAAAGCCGCACTGGAATATGCCGCACTCCTCAAGGCCCAACGTGAAGAACTGGCCGACGATTTGCTGATTGTCATGCGCGTCTATTTTGAAAAACCGCGCACCACAGTGGGCTGGAAAGGGCTGATTAACGATCCTTTCCTTGATGGCAGCTTTGAAATCAACCATGGATTGAGTCTGGCCCGTCAATTATTGTGCGATATCAATAATATGGGCGTGCCCGCCGGCACCGAATACCTTGACTTGATAACGCCGCAATATATTTCCGATCTCATCAGCTGGGGAGCCATCGGCGCACGCACCACCGAAAGCCAGGCCCATCGTGAGCTGGCCTCCGGCCTGTCCTGTCCGGTCGGTTTCAAAAATGGTACCAACGGCAACCTCAAAATCGCTATCGATGCGGTACATGCCGCCAGTCAACCGCATTACTTTTTATCACTGACCAAGGCCGGGCATTCCGCTATTTTTTCCACCACCGGCAACAAAGACTGCCACATTATTTTACGTGGCGGCGGCGGTAAACCCAATTATGATGCACAAAGCGTGGAAACAGCCTCACAGGAAATACAAAATGGTGGGCTGACACCACGCTTGATGATTGATTTCAGCCATGCGAACAGCAGTAAACAACACCAGCGCCAGATTGCAGTGGGCCAGGACGTAGCCGCGCAGATTGCTGCGGGTAATGTCCGCATCAAAGGGGCAATGATTGAAAGTCACTTACAGGAAGGCCGACAGGATATTACTGAGGGGCAGGACATGCTGTTCGGGCAAAGCATCACCGATGCCTGCATCAACTGGGAAAGCAGTGTACCGCTGCTACACGAACTTGCCGCCGCAGTACGCACACGACGTGAGAAAAACACCTGACACCCGAGCGTCTTCAAATACAATAACGTGCAGGAGGCTGGATGGTGTTCTACAAATGCCTGCTGTAATCACCGTGTTCGGCACCCGCCATCAGATCACGAAAGTCCTCACCTCGCAGATGTAACAGCTCGGCGTGATCACCCGCCTCAAAATAAACATCATCGCACTCGGCCAGGCGGCGATCCACCGCAACATCAATACCATAGGCCTCACCCAGCGGTGGAATAGCACCTAACTCACAATCGACAAAAATATCCGCCAGCTCCTCTTCGGTCGCCAATTCCAGACGACGATCCAGCTGCTCGTCCAGGAGGGAAAACTCTACCTCGTGGCTGGCCGGTACCACCACCATAAGATAGCCACGGTAGTCTCCCGTCATTACACATTTAGCCAGTTTGTCACCTGGCACATGTGCCGCCTCTGCGGTTTCCAGACTGCTGCCGGTATGCGCATGAGGCACCACCTCATACTCCACACCCCAGCGATTGAGATATTCCCGTAATGTTGCTGCTACTGCCATGAGAATCTCCTTCTGTCTTACCCCCCCACTCTGCCTAAGCTATAGACGAACACAGCAATTTTGTACAGACATGGCAGTAAAACATTTACTGCACTGACATCAGCCTTTCCGCTAAACTTCCCGTCATAATTTTGACCAAATACACACAGGAGGCCGCCATGCAGTGCGCCATTTACAAAGGCAACAAAAAAACTGACCATTATCTGTACATTGAAAAAGAAGATGATTTTTCCCGTGTACCACAAGCGCTGCTGGACATGCTGGGATGTCTGGAGCTGGTTCTCAGTCTGGAACTCTCCACCCAGCGCCAACTGGCCCAAGCAGACGTGAGCGATGTCATGCGCCAATTAGCAGAGCAGGGCTATTATTTTCAAATGCCGCCCAAGACGGGTGAAGAGCTGTTAAATCAAGGCATTATCAACTGAAAGTCCGCCGTTGCCACAGAAACACCATTCACCATAATTTCTATTTTATGGGCACCGGGATAATACACCCGCGTGGTGATTTTTTTCATGGCATGATTTTTTATTCCGTTCAGCACGCCCCCCGGCCCCAATGTGATTGAGCGCCACTTAAACACCTTGGGTGATGTGCTGCCATTGGCTTTTTGATGATGCACCACATAATCCACCATCAATTGTTGTGCCTGTTTTGTCCGGGATGTCAGAGACAGCTCAAACTGTAACTTCTCGCCAAAAACCACCTTGGGCGTTAACAGCTGCAAAGACACATTGTGGATCCTGGGTGGCCCAAAACCCAATACTTTCAGTGTTTTTTTATGCCCGGCCTTAAGCAGGCTGCGACAGGCATGGCGCACCAGTCGAGCCCGGTTTTTGCTTGCGTCTTTCATCCAGCGGGCAGCAATATCAGCCACCACATCCGGATGATCTTTGCTAATGTCATTCAGGTTATTGGCTACCGAGCGCCGTACGTATTCTTCCGGGTCATCTTTCAGTTTTTCCAGCAAGGCAATCACCGGTGCAGGGTTTTCCACAAACGGCGGTAAACACATGGCCCAAGGCAAACGCGGACGCGTACCTTCCGACACCAGCCTCCGGACATGATAATTTTCATCACTTGCCCATGTATGCAACACCGCCATGGTCTCATCCTGCGCTGCCAGTAAAAAGAAACGTATATCAAACTCTGCGCTGAAACGCTGGGTCATTTCTTTTAGCAGATTCATCGACAACGTAAAATCGTTTTGTCCTTGCAAAGCAACATAGTGGGTCATGGGCATCATTGCCCAGCCACCGATACCTTTTTTTCCAACCCCCAGATCGGCGATATCACTGCCGTCCACGGGATACAGACTGGCCAGCATGATTTCACCCGCATGCGGGTAATTATCCGGCAGATATTGAATCATTGCCTGGGTGATTTGCTGAGAACGTGCTTTTAGCGCCAGTGCCCGCAGGTTTTTCATTGCCATACGAATAAATCGTTTATCGTCAAATGCTGGCCAGTGCTGTTTAAAGTGCGCCGCCATGCCGTGAATCATGGATGAATTAAATACATTTTTAAACGCTTCCGGCATTGAGGCCTCCCTTTCTTGATTTTGTGTATCCTGCCGCAAAATCACCTGATAAAAAAGACGTAAAACCAGCGCATAAAAAAACCGGTCAATGACCGGTTTTTTTACAGAAACACAACACAGGTCACCCACCCGCGTTCGCGCCAACAGGTAATACGGATGACGAGTCCTTCTCCTGGGACTCATCCGGACTCAAACTCAGTTTATATTTTCCACCCATACCCGTAAGACGATAAACCATCACGCCGTGGGAAAACCCTTTGGAATGCAGCTCTCGTTTACCATCAGTCCAAACTTGAAGCTCACGACCCATAAAAGTCGCTTCTGAAATCAGGATTTCCCCCCCTTTCGCCTGCGCCTCAATGGAAGCCGTTAAATTCACTTCCTTGCCGACAACACTGAAACTTGTATGTTTATCGGATCCCACATTACCCACCATCACTTTGCCGGTGTTCACGCCAATACCCAACTGTAATTCCGGTAAATTTTGCGCCTGATTACGTTCATTGACTTCACGCATACCCAGCTGCATTGATAAGGCACAGGCCAGCGCACGCTCAGCATCACCCGTACGCTTTTTCGGTACACCAAAAGTCACCAGCATTTCATCACCCATGAGTTTATCAATAGTGCCCTTGAATTTATTGACCACATCAATCATCACATCGTAATAATTGTTCAGCACTGTCAGCACCTGTTCAGGACTCAAATGTTCAGTCACACTCGAAAAACCACGAATATCGGCAAATAACAAAGTAACCTCTTCAAGCTCACTGCCAATTTTGCTGCCCTGTGGTGAGGACACCAGGTTACGTACCACATCATCAGTGACATAGCGGCCAAATAAATTCAGCAATAGCTTGTTGCGGCGTTTGGCATCTTCCGATAATGCAAAAACCTTTTTATTCGCGGTAACAACACTTAATTGTGTTTCTACCCGTGCCTGCAACACCTTTGCATCAATGGGTTTGGTGACATAATCGTTGGCTCCCAGATCCAGCAATTCAACCACCTTGTCGCTATCATTCAGTGCTGAGACCATGATGACAGGCAGGTCGCTCATGGAATAATGATTACGTATTTCCCGCAGCACGCCAGGCCCGTCAATTCCGGGCATCATGACATCCAGCAACACCAGGTCAAATGTGCCTCTTCTGATTTTATGCAAGGCATCCTTACCGTCATTGGCTAATGTCACCTTGTGTCCTTTGCGGGTGACAATGCGTTCGATAACACCCCGGTTCAGGGCATCATCGTCCACCGCCAGAATATTGCAGCTTTTGCTCATAATAATTTCTCTTCCTTCAGCAGCTCATAAAATTCAGCAATGCTTTATCGGCAGGGATTTACAGGCTATTCCGACACATACAAACCTCAACAACATCAAAAACTGTCCTGCTCGTGCCCCACATAAATTATTGCTCGTGTGCAGAATTATCGACCTGGAATTAAATTTATTAAGGCATAAAAAAGGCCAGTCATCAGACTGGCCTTTTAAACACAGAATCAAGACTCTGTTTACAGCTTGTCAGCATTCTCCGCCAGGTATTCGGCCACACCATCCGGGGTATCCTTCATACCTTTGTCACCTTCCTTCCAGTTGGCCGGACAGACTTCACCATGCTCTTCGTGGAATTGCAAGGCATCAATCATGCGCAACATCTCATCGATATTACGACCCAGCGGTAAATCATTTACCACCTGATGACGCACCACACCTTCTTTGTCGATCAGAAAAGAGCCCCGGAAGGCCACTGCACCATCAGGGGTTTCCACGTCATAGGCTTTGCAAATACCGTGAGTCATGTCAGCAACCAATGTGTAACCAACAGGGCCAATGCCGCCCTTATTGATAGGCGTATTACGCCAGGCGTTGTGCGTAAAGTGAGAGTCAATGGAAACACCTATCACTTCCACGCCCCGTTTTTTAAACTCACCCAGGCGGTGATCAAAAGCGATCAGCTCGGAAGGGCAAACAAATGTAAAATCCAGCGGGTAGAAAAACACGACCACCGGTTTGCCTGCGGTGGTAGCGGAAAAGTTAAATTCATCAACAATCGAGCCATCACCGAGTACGGCGGGGGCTGTAAAATCTGGTGCCTTGCGGCCTACGAGAACTCCCATGAGAACACCCTCACTTTTTGTCTTTGTTTTATTTACTACAAACACTAAAGACGTTGTTAGAAATATATGAAACCGCCGATAAAATCACCGTATAAAAATACGTGTATTTTACGAGCGGGAGAACCGAAGTCTACCATCCGTACCCAAGCCCGGAAAAGATCTAATTCTTCTTTATGGTAATCATTTTGGCACTTGTCTGATTTTCCAGCAGCGGTGAATTTTAGCATTGCGCTCAAAATCCTTTGGAAAGGTGCTGGCCGTCATGTCCTCCACATCCAATCCGCTCAGCCCTTGTATATCCATTTTAAAACGCCGGAAATTATTGGAAAAAATCAGTACCCCGTCCGGCTCCAGCAGTGCAGCTGTTTTTTGGATCAGCTCCACATGGTCACGCTGAATATCAAAACTCGCTTCCATACGTTTGGAATTGGAAAAGGTCGGCGGGTCGAGAAAAATCACGCCGAAACGCAAACCGCGCAACAGCGCCTTGTCGATCCACAACAGACAATCTTCCTGCACCATCTGGTGCGCTTCGCCACGAAGACCGTTGAGTGCCATATTGCGTGCGGCCCAATCAAGATAAGTGCGTGACATGTCCACTGTCGTGGTGGTGCTCGCGCCACCCAAAGCGGCATGCACAGAGGCAACCCCGGTGTAGGCAAACAAATTCAGAAACGAGCGACCAGCCGCCAGCTCTCCCAATAAACTGCGGGTAATACGATGATCGAGAAACAGACCGGTATCGAGATAGTCTTCAAAATTCACCCATAGTCGGCATGGTCCTTCCTGCACCTCATGAAAACGGCGTGTCTCGCTCTGTTTTTCATATTGATTGCTGCCCCGCTGACGCTCACGGGTTTTTAACACCACCTGTATCTCGGGTACCTCAAACACCTGCGGCAACACTGCCAATACCTGTTCACGACGCACACGTACCTTGCGCACATCAATAGACCCAGGTGCGGCATATTCCTGCACGATAATCCAACGCCCCGCTTCCTGCGTACTTTGTGCTGAGGCCACTGTTTCGTATACATCAATGGCAAAAGCATATTCCGGCATATCGGCATCATAGGCACGATAGCAACTGATGGACTGCTGTTTGCGCCAGCGCGACAATTGCTTAAGGTTTTTGCGCAACCGGTTGGCGAACATCTGTGCGCCCGGTTCCGTGGCACGATCACCACGCTCCTTCATAAACCAGCGCTCGTCCAGCTCGAAGCGCAACAGCTTGCATTCCAATGCACCGTTATAAAGCGTATTAATGTGTCGCGCGCGAATGCCGAGACACTTACCCAACTCTGCGTCGCTGGTAATCAGCGTCGCTCGCCAACCGGTGTATTGCGCCTTCAGGCAGTCACCCAACGCTTTGTACAGCGATTTAAGCTCTTCGTGCTCGCCCAGTCGCTCTCCGTAGGGCGGATTGACGGCCACCAACCCTGCCGGACCTTCCGGCGCAGCCGCGCAATCCTTGATGGCACGTTGGGAAAATTCGATGTAATCAGCCAGCCCCGCATGGGCCGCATTATCCTGCGCCGCTTCGATAGCCTGGCCACTCGCATCAAAACCGCGAATCACTGGCAGTGTTGCCAAACCTTTCTCTCGACGCTTGCGGGCATCGGCCAACAACGCAGCCCAAAGATCAGCGTCATGCCCCTTCCAGCCGGAAAAGCCCCAATAAGGCCGGTCAATGCCCGGTGCAATATCCGCAGCAATCATCGCTGCTTCAATAGGCAGAGTGCCGGAACCGCACATGGGGTCCACCAGTCCGCCACCTTGTCGGGCAATTTCTGCCCAGCCTGCACGCTGCAAAATACCGGCGGCCAGATTTTCTTTCAACGGTGCCAGTGTCCCTTCAAGACGATAACCCCGACGATGCAGGCTGTCTCCGGAAAGATCGATATTCACTGTGGCCTTATCACGAAACAGGAACACATTAATACGCAGATCCGGCGTATCACGATCCACCGAAGGACGCTCACCAGTTTCGTGGCGAAAATGATCCACGATAGCATCTTTGACTTTTTGCGCGCCGAATCGGGTATGCGTCATTTCCGAGCGCACGCTGCTGAAATCCACCACCAGACTGCCATCCACCGCCAAGTGTTTAGCCCAGTCAATGGCCAATACGCCTGCGTAGAGCTGTTCAGGATCAGCGGCAGGGAAACTCGCCAATGGTATCAACACCCGGTTGGCAATGCGTGACCACAGGCACACCCGGTACGCTCGACTGAGATCTCCCTGAAAACCGACACCCGCACGGGTTTCGCCCACATTGGCCGCGCCCAGCTGGCGCAACTCGTCGGCCAGCAGACCTTCCATCCCCTTGGGTGCCGTGGCAAAAAAACGGTGTTGTGAATTCATGCGGACTCGATGATGGAATTTAATGGCGGCAATAATACGGCAAGGCTACAGACAGCGCCATGGGCCGCAGCTCCTATTTGGCAAGCCAGACTGATTGTCCAACCCTCGCATAAAATGCAGTCACCGCAATACATGACACATTTACCATTTGTCCTGCTGTGGTCATTAATAATACCCCCAACATCAAACCCGACCGACTAAAACTACTTACACCTGCCCACAATAACCTGATAACTGCAAACATATTTTCCGGCACGTAAATTTTTTTCCGATCAATCTGCAATAATTCACTGCACTGAAAACAACCTCTGCATTTTGTTTGCATAGTCAGACGAACATCCAGAAGCACTGGACAGATCATTCAACTAACTTGATCCAGAATATAATGAGAAAAGTGGCACTACAAAAATAAATGTATGTATTAAGGTGTGCCATTACTAAACCATCAACCACTCATTTGGCAGTATTGTTGACATAACAGGAGCGACAATTTGCCACAGGGCAATTCTACTGAGCCGACAGCCACCGGAAAAAATATTATTAAAACAACACGGAATGAAAAACGTGTAAGTTTGCTATCCAAGCTCATTACAGATGGACCTCCCATTCGAAAACATCAATAAAATTAACGCTTTTACTTTCTATTTTTAGTATCCGTTTATCATTACTGAAAAGTGAATGGCACCGACAAACCCTACTGCTATTTTTTCGATTTATGCTTTCTATACCGCACAAACTGTGCGTCTTTCTATTTTTTTAAACGCATCAAAAAAATCAAAAATCACAAGGGACTCTACACATAATAAAGCAAACTGCATCTATGCCACCCATTATTAATTTTCAATTGCACCTGTATATTTTTATGCGACAACTCTGTCTTGACGACATAACAACAATTGTGTTTGAATGAAAAGGTGTGTTCCACTTATAGGTGTGGGGCGCAGCATGGATGCCTGATATTGCGTATGGATACCGTATGTATGACATGCATGATGGATATCAGCATGTATAACGTAAAGGAGCTTCACCATGGGTAAAAGAAAATTTCTTCTGGTCACCACACTTTTTTTAATCACCTTCAGTTTTTCCGCAGCAGCGAAAGAATTTACAGCAGAAGGTACTGTAAATGCTATCAAGCTTTCATCTCAAAAACTGACCATATCGCACGGCCCTATCAAAGGTCTTATGGGTGCGATGAAAATGGATTTTAAAGTTGCAGACCCCGCAATGCTGAGTGATGTCGGCATAGGCAGTAAAATAAAATTTACCCTCACCGAGGACAACAAGAACACTCTCACAATAACGGACATGGAAGTAACAGAAAACGCATCGGAAAAAAATATGGGCAATTAACTCTCGCATCAAAATAAAAAGTTCGACAAAAACTCTTAATTACATACAAAATATCTTCATTCAAGATCAAAGGATTTTCTTCAAGAACAAGGATGTTCAAGAACAAAGGATGTATCAATGCCTCTTCTTACTACTAAAAAAATCTCTTGCTGTTTTATTGTTTTGATCTTATCCCCCTTTTCTATTCCTCTACACGCTGAGGAAATGGACCACAGTCAGCATGGCGATAATCATGATATGTCGAACCATAGCGGCCATGACACTGCAACGTCCTCAATGCACATTCATCATGAGCACGGTGCTGGCGGGTTTATGTTTGAATACAAATTTATGCGTATGAAAATGAAAGGGCTGTTAAACGGCACAAGCAGCATCAATAGTAAGGATATTTCAGGCGCACGGATGAACACACCTGGGCCCGCGCCCGGGTCTGACTACAGAATGTCGCCAACAAAAATGACCATGGATATGCATATGTTTATGGTGATGTACGGTATTGATGATAAAATCAGTATTATGGGTATGCTTCATTACCTGGATAATGAAATGGATATGGTAATGCATATGCAAATGCCCTCAGGCATGCCAATGGGAGACATGTTCGGCTCAATGGATACCAACGGGATTGGTGATTCGCGCATTGATATCATGTATCAGGTAAGTAACGCGCTAACGGCAAGTCTTGGATGGAGCATCCCAACTGGCAGCATTAATGAAAAAGTGACCATGCGAATGACGGGCACAAACCTGGCCACCGGTAACATCATGTCCAGTCTGAACGGGCCAACACAAGCACCTTATTCAATGCAACTGGGCTCAGGCACATATGATTT
>JAKISS010000070.1 GCA_021648485.1 Gammaproteobacteria bacterium | reverse complement strand
CATGGCTAAAACCGAGTATCCGTCCAATAGAACGAAAGCCCAGCCCCTCCAGGTAAAGAGTCAAAGCCAATCTACGTTCAGATTCTTTCGAGGTATCTGATTTTTGAATAACGCTATAGTGATAGGCACATTCTTTGCACTTATAGCGTTGGCGCTCTTTAACTACGCCGCTTTTTATAAAATTCCGGCTTTTACAGCGAGGACATTCTTGCATAACGTTCTACCATTTTCTGCTGGGAACCAAAGTATGGCTCAACTATATGTATTTAACAATGCCGGGAATGCTTATGTCAGGTTAACAGGGTGTTTTCAATGTTAAAAATATCATCGCGTCAAAAACCATATTTAATTAAAGGATGTGCCGTTTCAGCGTGTCTCTTGCGCTACACAAAGCTTTTCCGAATATCCCTGGAACACCTTTTCAAGGTGTGCTTTACATTTTATCGAACATATTAATATCAATAAATTATGAGGGTTATCTTTCCTTTTGATAATAATCAGCTACTTTTTGGCCTGAGCGCAAAAAAACTGAATTTCTACCTTGCGAGTCCCAATTTTTTAGACTAAGTTTAGTTTGGCTAGAGGGGTTAGACCGAGTCTATTTCTTCGTTTTATCAACAAATGTAAGGGAGCGTTTGCATGAAAAAAATTTCACGACGACAGTTTCTGGGCATGACTACAAAAGCGGGGGCTGCAACGATGTTCGCCGGGATATTTGCTCCCAGTGCCTCCAGTATGCTGGGTTTGGGCGGCGTTGCCGAGGCTGCGACCAAAAAAATCAAACCATTCAACTTTGCCGTGCTCACTGATGCACACCTCTACGATATCGCAGACCACAAATTTGATCATATCCTGGAAAAGGCAGTGGCTGATGTAAACAGTATTAAACCCCGGCCTGATTTTGTCCTGTATGCCGGAGATCTTGGCCAGTCAGGTAAAAAAGCTGAATTGGTAAAAGGTAAAAAAATCCTCGACAAGCTGAAAATGCCTTACAAAATTATTCCCGGTGAGCATGACTATTACCTGGATATGGGCAAGGCCTGGCGAAAGTTGTTCGGTGATGAGCACTGGTCATTCAACCATAACGGCGTGCATTTTATCGGTATGAATTCCATTCTGGTTCCTGACTTCTGGACACTCAAAAAACTCACTCCCAAAGAACGCATGCACATGATGGAAGAGTTGGAATGCCACAATTGCGGAGCCTGGGGTGTGGGTGAAAAACAACTGAACTGGTTGGCCAGAGATGTGAAGAGGGTGTCTCCAGACACACCGGTAGTCATCATGACGCATTCACCACTGTGGGATTATTATCCGCGCTGGAATTTCCAGACCTATGATGCTCCGGAAATCCGCGAAATACTGCGCAAGTTCGACAAGGTTATTTCCATTCATGGCCATGTGCATCAAGTGGTCTACAACGAAATCGACAATATGCGTTCTTGTGGCTTGTTATCCACTTCCTGGCCCTGGCCTTACCCGCCAGTGGAACTGGAGTATCCCCATATTAAACAACGTCGCGCTGACCCCGGTGACTTTGAGGACGGATTGGGTGGCCACGATATCGCCCTGAATGCAGACTTTGATGCCATAGTACATTGGCGGGAATTTTCGGACTTGTTGCCGGACAATATCAAAAAAGGTCTGAAAGTCTAACCACAGGAGGAGCAGAACATGAAAAAAGTACGCAAAATATCATTCACCGCTGCCGCCTCAGTTATTGTGGTCAGCAGCGCGTTAATCGTTGCCAGCATGGCACAGGCTAAACCACCGCGCAGTGAAACCCAGGTCGCCCAGGAGCGGGCCGCACTGATGACAGCGGTTGCCAAAGGAGATGACCTGTGGCACAGCGCCAAACTGGGTAATAACGGTCTGGCTTGCGCCAACTGTCACCCCGACGGATCTGCCAGCAACGTACATACCTGGCCTAAATTCCAAACCAATCTGGGTAAGGTGGGTACGCTGCGGGAAATGATTAACTGGTGTATCGCTGTGCCCATGCAAGGCAGGATTCTTGAATCCGACAGTGAGGAAATGATCGCTATGGAGGCTTACGCAACTTACACTCATCGTGGTGTCGCTATTGCGCCAGCTAAAGATGAGCAACATCCCGCCGTTCCAGTAGTCAGCGGGCCGGGCTATCCCAGGCACTAACTAATGGTAATGCAGACGATAAAGCCACCGCAGGTTATCACCGGGCGGTGGCTTTTTTGTACGTGCAGCGTGGTGCTTTTGTTAACATTAAGCAGCATGTCTTTTGCCTATGAGTGTGCAGGTCATATTCGTTCTACGGATATGCAGCGTTTCGACGATAATCACAACGGTACACTTACCGACATTGACAGTGGACTGACTTGGATGCGCTGCGCTCTCGGCCAGCGTTGGGAAGACAATACCTGTGTGGGGCAGCCTGAGCGTTATACTTGGCAATCTGCGCTACACGCAGTGCGACAACTTAACCAAATGAAGGGTTATGCCAAATATAAAGACTGGCGTGTACCCAAGGTGCAGGAGTTAGCAGGCATTGTTGAACGACATTGTAAAAATCCGCGTATTAACCTGCAATTGTTTCCAACGACTTCCGCCGCATATTTTTGGTCCGCAAATACAAAACCCAAAACGTATGATCAAGCCTATGTTATGGACTTTGGTCATGAGGGGGTAACAACATTGATCAAAGGTGACCGGGCACTGGTGCGATTGGTCAGGGGCAGGCAGTAAAAGAGAACAGAGATACTTTTGTGCTCCAGCCCGTCACTTATTTTTAGGCCGGAGCACATGAGATTGAATGAAAGTTAATCTATTCCATCAAGTGAAAGAGCTAATGCATCCGCGACACCTTTGCCATAGGCAGTATCGGCTTTCAGGCAGTTACTGATGTGACGTTTTTGCACATCAACAGAAGCCCCGCCAACCGAGCGGGCGGTATTTTCAAATAACACCTGTTGCTGTTCCGGGGTCATCAGGCGAAACAAATCACCGGGCTGGGTGTAATAATCGTCATCATCTTCACGATAATTCCAATGGTCTGCTGTCGCACCAATAGCCAGCGGGGGTTCTTTGCTTTCAGGTTGTTCCTGCCATTCCCCCAGGCTGTTTGGTTCATAACCTTTGGTACTGCCAAAGTTGCCATCGACACGCATCGCGCCATCACGATGAAAGCTATGTACCGGGCAACGTGCGGTGTTGACCGGAATCTGTGCATGATTAACACCCAGTCGATAACGCTGTGTATCACCATAAGAAAAAAGGCGGCCTTGCAGCATTTTGTCCGGTGAAAAACCAATGCCCGGTACGACATTGGCGGGATTAAATGCTGATTGCTCAACTTCGGCATGGTAATTTTCAGGGTTACGATTAAGTTCCAGTACGCCCACATCAATCAGTGGATAGTCTTTGTGTGACCATATTTTGGTTAAATCAAAAGGATGAAAACGGTACGATTCGGCATCCTTTTCCGGCATGATCTGCACTTTAAAGTCCCAGCGCGGGAAGTCTCCGTTTTCAATGCTTTCGTACAAGTCCTTTTGGTGGCTTTCCCGCTCCTGACCAATCAGTTTTTCCGCTTCTTCATCGGTGAGGTTTTCTATAGGCTGCTGACTTTTGAAGTGAAACTTGACCCAGAAACGCTCGTTATCCGCATTAATAAAACTGAAGGTATGGCTGCCAAAGCCATGCATATGGCGATAGGTGCGTGGATTACCCCGGTCACTCATCAGAATGGTGATTTGATGCAGCGCTTCAGGTAACAGTGTCCAAAAATCCCAGTTGCTGTGGGCGCTGCGCATATTGGTACGCGGGTCACGTTTTACCGCGTGATTCAGGTCGGGGAACTTCAATGGATCACGCAGGAAGAATACCGGCGTATTGTTTCCGACCATATCCCAGTTGCCTTCGTCGGTATAAAACTTGATGGCAAAACCACGGATATCACGTTCTGCATCCGCTGCGCCACGTTCACCTGCAACGGTGGAAAAACGCAGGAATACGTCGGTTTTTTTACCCACTTCAGAAAAAATATTGGCCTTGCTGTACTGGCTGATATCATGGGTTACTGTAAAGGTGCCGTAAGCTCCCGACCCTTTGGCATGCATGCGACGTTCGGGAATCACCTCGCGATCAAAATGCGCCAGTTTTTCCAGAAACCAGATGTCCTGTAATAACATTGGTCCGCGTGGCCCAGCACTCATCACATTTTGATTATCACCTACCGGGGTGCCGTTACTCTTGGTCAGTTTGGGTTTGTCACTCATCTCTCTCTCCTTGGTTATTAAGATGGCTGGTTTGGTATCAGCTCAGGAATATGTGCGTTCTTTACTATCGTCAGACTGTGCATTTACTATAGTGGAAAAAGAGGGGGTTTTTTGTGTCAGGAAAAATGAGTCATTGGTCATTGGTTCAACATGTTATTTCAAATAGTTGAGCACCTTCTCCCGGCCAAACATTTTGGCAAACCCTGCTGCGGTCATACCGGCATTATTTTCATGATCAGGATTACATTCATAAGACATCAGTTTTTTTGCCAGTGAAAATTCACCACGAAATATGGCTGCCATTAACACGGTGTTACCCCGCATATCGGCGGCACAGGTGTTGGCCTTTTGCGAAACCAGATAATTGAAGGCTTCTGTATGGCCATGGTAAGTTGCCACCATCAAGGCCGTGTAACCTTTGTTATTCACAATATCCACCGGAAATCCTGCTTCTATAAATTCTTTTAATACCACCACATCATTGCTTCTGGCCGCAGCAAAAAAATAGGCTTTTAACTCTTCTTCCGGAGATGAAAATTCACCGGACTGGCTAGCCCAGGTATTAGCAGAAGTCATTAACATTAAAAGTAATAATATCGTTTTCATAACAATGTTCTCCTGTCAAAATAACAATGCAGCGGCCTGTTACGGCCGCTGCATTTCCTTTATTTATTTGGCGAGGTTCTTGACCTGTTCCAAATTTCCATTCACTGCTTTTGTCAGCCGTTCACCAAAGTCTGCATCTGCCTGATAGAAATAACTCAGCATAATGTGTTTGGTTTTGCTGTCACGCACCTTACCCAAATCACCGGCCAGGTTACTGATCAAGTTGGTGCGCTCTGTTTCGCTAAAGCTGCGATATAACACACCGGCCTGAGCAAAGGATGGCTTTCCTGTCATCTTTTGTCGAACATTGCCGACAACAGCTTCTTCATAGTCGTTAGCGCTACTGTATGACATATCGATTTGAGAAAAAGGTCGTTTGATGGGCCGTTTTTTCTCGGTTGTCATTGAGTGAGCATTGCCGGTTATTACCCTTTCAACAGGCTGAGCAAAAGGCCGTTTGATCGGGCGCTCCATCACAACCCTGTCTTGGTGAGCATTATCAGTAATGACGCTTTCAACCGGTTGCGCAAAAGGCCGTTTAATCGGGCGTTTCATCACAACCATTTTCTGGTGCGTGTTACCGGTTACTGCTTTTTCAGAGACCTGGGCAGAAGCCTGGTTTTCCACAATAACCTTTTGTTGTGTGTTACCGCTTAATGCCATTTCAGAATAGCGGCCACGATCATCTTCCATACGCGGATCAATACGGCTTGGCTGATAATTTACATCCGACGTTTGATGACCATAATTACCCGCACCGTCCTGATTCCAGTTATTGACCGCAACCTGCGGGCGATTGATGGGCAAATGCTGGTGATTGGCACCCAGGCGATACAACTGCGTATCAGCATAAGAAAATACCCGGCCTTGTAACAGGCGATCTTCAGAAGGCTCGATACCGGGCACGATATTTGCCGGAGAAAAAGCCGACTGTTCCGTTTCCTGGAAAAAATTATCCGGCATACGATTCAGGGTCATTGTGCCTACTTTTGTTTCTGCCACATCCAGCCACATTTTGGTGGCGTCCAGCGGGTTGTAGTCAAAGTCTGCGAGCTGTGATGGTTTCAGTACCTTGATGTACAAATCCCATTTGGGGTAGTCACCTTTGGCAATAGCGGCATACATGTCATTCGTCGCATGACTGAAGTCTTTGGCTTGTACTGCTGCGGCCTCTTTGGCACTGAGGTTTTTTATCCCCTGCCGACTTTTCCAGTGAAATTTCACATAAGTGACATCACCTTCTGCGTCCACCATTTTGTAAGAGTGAACTCCCCAGCCATCCATCTGCCGTAAATTGGCAGGCGTGCCGTAGTCGGAATATACCCAGGTCAGCATGTGTGTGGACTCTGGCACATGGCTGAAAAAATCAAAAAAACGATTGGGGTCCTGTTGATTGGTGACCGGTGATGGCTTCAATGAATGCACCATATCCGGGAACTTGATGGCATCGCGGATGAAAAATACCGGCAGGTTGTTGCCCACCAGATCCCAATTGCCTTCGCTGGTATAAAACTTGGTGGCAAAGCCGCGCGGGTCACGCAGAGTTTCCGGGGAACCCTTGGAATGAATGACCGTTGAAAAGCGCACAAATACCGGCGTTTTGCCACCTTTTTTGAACACCGCTGCCCGGGTCAGGTCACGGATGTCACGCGTCGCGACAAACTCACCATGTACCCCGGTACCACGGGCATGAACCACTCGTTCTGGAATACGTTCACGGGCAAAACGTTGCAGTTTTTGAATCAGATGAACGTCCTGTAACAAAACGCCACCATTGGGGCCAGCTGTGAAGGAGTTCTGGTTGTCACCAACCGGGGCACCGTTATCACGGGTCAGGGTTGTGGCATTCACGGCCGTTGCCGCACTGATGGCCAGCGCCAAAACGGAAAGAGTTATTTTCATCGGTGTTTTCATGGTCAATATCCTCATCGTTAGTTTGTACAAAATTTTTCGTTTGATTTTTGTAGCGAGGGCGAAACACATTGATACGTGATGTCATTTCTTGTGTTTGCTGTCTCGACGGAATGAGTATCGCCGCGATGATAGTTCTGGTAAATCGAATTAAATTGATAGTATTGTTCTGATAAATAGAACCATGGAGTTGATAGTGAAAATGGGAGAGTCAATGAAGAAAGGAAAATGGCGTACTGACGTGTGATTGGTGATTCATCAAGGTGTTTTGACGAAGTGAGTTGTTTTCTCAGTGTCCATGGCAAGGGGCGACGCTTCGAAGCTCCCGGACAATTGTGCCAGTGTATTGGAATGTTATGTTGTCGTGGCACTGACGAGTGGTGTGTTATCAACGCAGAGGGTGTAAAGTTTTTCGTGTTTGTTTCTGCGTCCTGTGCGATTCTGCATTAAATATCCGGTGATTCTTAAAACAGATGTTTTTAGCGCTTAATTCACATTTGAAGTCTGCGTAATATCAGTTAAATAATAAATCACTGATTGATTTTTTGTGGTTAAAAACCCCAAGGAATAAAAGGGCTAGAAGATGATGGGTAGGAAATCTCTATTTTGTGTTGGATTTTATAGCCCGGCAGGTTGAGGTGCTCTGAGCATGGTTTTGGAGGCAGCTTGTGGTTCTGGCATGCTGGGGGGGTTATAAAAAACATTCACCCCAGCCTACGCATTGCTTTAACCTAAATTAATCAGTTAAACCGTAGCGAGAGCGACTAAGGTGCGGAAGATAAAGCGTTTTTCAGGTTATTTTGGACGAAAGCGTATCACCCATACGGTGAGTTCAACATGTTCTGAAAAACACTTTAGATTCTGTGCATTAGGTGTTCGCAGTAGGTTTAACTGATTAATTTAGGTTTAACGCAGTTGTGGTTCGCTCCACCAGTTAGGAGAGATTTCATAGATTTCAGCCTGGTTACTGAGTCGTTTAACCAGATTTAAAGCTGCTATGCCGGGTTCACTTTTTACGACGATGGTTAAACCATCACCGGGCAGGCTGCGCTCTTTCAATAAATTTTGTTGGGTCAGCCAGATATCAATGTTCTCCACCGTCATATCCGATTGAAAGCGGATGATGATGTTGCCGGGCAACGCCATGCGGGGTGAGTTGGGGCGGGGAGAGCTGTGGAAGACGGGCGATACGCTGGGGGCCAGTTTTGTATTTGCAGCAGCGCTGGCACTGTCTGCAAGTGATTTGCTGACAATGGTATCTACTTGCTGTGACTCTGCTCGCCATATGGTGGTTATGCCGTGTGTTTTGACTTGTTGACTGTTGGCATTACGCAAGGCAGTGGTTGATTTGAGCTGTTCTGCGGCGTTGTTATTCGGTACATAAAATTCTGCATATTCTTCGGGATTGAGCCAGCTGGTGACATCCCGTTTGCCATTGTTCCAGGTAATTGTTTTCCACGAGTTTGAATGGCTTGTATCCGTGATGCTTTTGCTCACTGCCCCCGCTTTAGTGGGTGGATTGCTGTAGCCCAGAGTGGCAAAAATAGCGAGGGAGGCCACCGCTGTTATCACGATATAGCGTTTTGTTAATGCGGGTCTGTACTTATTCATATTGATAGGCTCCGGCAGCAATAGATTTTAGTGGCCATAAAACTTAAGCCCCCAGGAGGTAAATGTACCTGTGTCTCTCGATGCTTCATCGGAAACCCTGAGAGTCCAGGTGCCGGCGCTGTTTTCACCTAAGTGGCGGGCGCTGCCAAAGACCCAGCTATTGTAGTCACTGCTGCAAGGCGAGTAGCAGCTGTGTCTTTCGGCCAGAAGGCTTGTTGTTCCAGAGGGGCTGGTGAGTTCCACTCTGAGGTCGCCGTGGTAGGGGTGATTGGCACTGAAGGTAATTTCGATAAATTCGATACTCATGCTGCTATCGATGACGATACTGTTGCTGATGCCCGTGAGATTGTTATCAGGAATACTGGTAGCAACAGAGCGCACGTCGCTGTTAAACGTGCGCTCAGGGCCGACATTGCGCCAGGTACGGCTGGCCGCAACAGCGGCAGCGGCGTCAATTACACCAAATCCATATTTGTGGTTAACGTTGTAGACCGGCGTGCCAGCTGTCACTTCCCAGCCGGTATCGGCCGGGTCATTTTTACGTGCTGTTTGCGCCAGAATCAGGCGTACATCACGCCAGCCCAGGTTGGGATTGGCTTGCAGCATCAGGGCAATCACCCCGGCGGCGAGGGGGGCGGCTGAAGAAGTACCATTAAACGTTTTGGTGTAATTTTTGTCAGCGTAATCGTTACCGCTGTTGTTGGTATTCGAGCCCCGGATTTCTCCACTGCTATCAGTGGTGGTAATGCTCTGCTCATTGTTTCCGGGATTACCGCCTGAAGGGGCGCAGATCCACAGGTTGGCACCATTTTCTGAATAAACAGCTTGCCGACCTTTATCGTTAGTGGCACAGACAGTGATGACGTAACGGTTATTGGCAAACGCATCATAATTTGAATTGTCGATGCCATTGGGATTGCCGGGCAGGGGGCTTGCACCATTGCCCGCAGCCCAGGTGTAGAGGGTGCCAAGACCGCCACGGCCAATAGTTGTGCCTGTCTGTAAACTGTTGAGCCAGCCGGTGGGCATGGGAAGGTTGAGCGCAGTGCTTAGTTCACCCGTATTATCCTTGGGACCCCAGCTGTTGTTTACGATGGCGACATTGGCGATATTTCCGGTTATGGCATCAAGGGCATTGGCTTCGGTAAAGTTGTACAGCAGGTTAAATCCGGCGATGGAGGCTTGAGGAGCGCTGCCGCGCACGCCCAGACCGTTGAAGTCGCGTGCTGCAACGACACCTGCTACCGAGGTACCATGGTCATGGTTTCTACAGGGGGCGGGTGTATTTGCCAGATCATTATCACTATCACAGTAGTCATAGTTCCGGCCCGTTGCGATGTTGGCAGCCAGATCTTCGTGTCCCACTTCCAGGCCGTTATCAATGATACGGATATTAACGCCTGCGCCTTTGATTTTGGTGCCGGTGGTGGCATTAATTACCGTGTTCCAGACTGTCTCTACGTTGATATCCTCACCACGGGTACCGTTATTTTGACCACTGTTTTTAAGGTGCCATTGCTGGTCATAAAGCGGGTCGGCGATGCTGCTGATGATGATGGTGTCGGCGGTACTGTCGATAAGGCCGTCGTTGACAATCAGTTGTAGCACATAGGTGCCATCGACATCGGGTATGAAAGAGGGGTTGGCGATTGAAACACTGCTCAGACTGATATTGCTGGTAGCAGGTTTGCTGACAATGGACCAGCTGTAGGTAATGGGGGAGGGACTGTTGTCAGCATCACTGCTGTTTGATCCATCGAGTTTTACCTCTGTCAACGTGATGACATTCTGGTCTGGCCCGGTATCGGCGACAGGGGGGGTATTAACAGTGACGGTGATGGTGTCGGCAGAATCGACTGAAGGATCACTGGAGGCAAGGCCATCATTAACGATGAGTTTCAGCATGTACTCGCCGCTCCGATCAGGCGTGAAGGCGGGGTTGACGATTGTGGCGTCGCTCAGTGTGGCAGTACTGTTTGTCGGCCCGATGAGGATCCAGGCATAGGTAAGCGCATCATTTTCGGCATCACTGCTGCCAGAGCCGTCGAGCTGTACCTGCTGCAAGCCAAGTATGTTCTGGTTCAGGCCAGCGTTGGCAATCGGTTTTGTATTGGGTGTGCTGATAATGGTAATAGTGTCGGTTGCACTGTTACCGGGCACACCATCGTTGACGGTGAGTTTCAGTACATAAGTGCCATCGATGTCGGGAGTGAAGGTAGGATTGACGATTGTGGTATCGCTGATATTGGCGGTACTGCCTTCAGGGCGGATGTCGATGGTCCAGGCATAGGCGAGCGGATCGTTTTCAACATCACTACTGCCGGAGCCATTGAGCTGTACTTGCCGCAGAGTAGTTATGTTCTGATCTGAACCGGCATCAGCGACAGGGGGCGTATTCGTGCTGGTGACGGTGAGGGTGTCTGCAATACTGTTGGTGATACCGTCATTGACAATGAGTTGCAACGTATAAGTACCATTGCGCTCGGGAGTGAAGGTGGGATTGACGATGGCAGCATCATTCAGCGTGGCGGTACTGTTTGTGGGGCCAGTGATGGTCCAGGCATAGGTGAGCGGATCGTTTTCAGCATCACTGCTGTCGGAGCCATCGAGCTGTACCTGTTGCAGAGTCGTTGCGTTTTGATCAGGCCCGGTGTTGGCGACAGGGGCTATATTGGCGTTATCTCCTTCTTCAATGTTTTCGCCACAGGCACTTAACAGCAGAAATAAAGAGATAACAACACTTTGAGTCCATTTTACTGACGACACGATACCCTTCCTAACAGTCCATTGTTTTGTATTTTTGTAACGACTTGATTTGGAAGGTGATCAGTTGTCATTATCAGAATACATTATCAGAATACGTTATAAGGTATCTGTCAGCACTAACCCCGTCAAGCGGCTTTTTACTGAGATATCACGATTAATTTATGCGGGAGCCTGAACTCGGCGGGCTCCCAGTCTGTGAGGATTAGCTGTGTCTTGATTTTGTTTTACGGGTTTTGTGCAATTGTTGTCGAAACAGCGCCATCAATAGCTCAATATTGGTGGTGCCTGCATAATTCAGGCGGGTAATAAAAGCGATTTTCCGGTGTGGTCCCGGTTCATTCAGATGAACGGCCTTTATTTCGGCATTGTCATCAATCAACTGGCTCAATGCCATTTCCGGCACCAGGGTGGTGCCCATATGGCCAGCCACCATTTGTACCAAGGTATTCAGGCTGGTACCTGACAGAGAGTATTTCATTTCGACGGGGCGGAATTTGCACGCGGCGAGGGCATGGTCTTTCAAGCAGTGCCCGTCTTTCAGCAGCAGCAGCGGGGCTTCCTGCAACTGTTCGCCGGTAATTTCGCAATGATCGGCCAGCTTGTCCGAGCGATGAGTGACAACAAAAAAATCCTCTTCCCAAAAAGTGAAGGCATGCAAGCCTTCAATCGCATAAGGCAGCGCCAGTATGGCGGTATCGAGGTCGCCCTTTCTGACTTTTTCCACCAGCACATTTGACTGCTCTTCAGTAATCGTGAGCGGAAAATCCGGATATTGCTTTCTGACCCCCGGCAACACCTTTGGCAGCAAATACGGCCCGATGGTGGGAATGATGCCCAGTGACATCGGATAAGAAAGCGGTGCATTCTGGCTCTGGCATAACTGATACAGTTCATTGACCTCCAGATTGATTGTGCGCGCCTTATCCAGAATCATTTCGCCCACGGGTGTGACCAATACTTTCTTGTTATTTCGTTCGAAAATTTGTATTTTGAGCTGGCTTTCCAACTCGGATATGGCCGTGCTCAGTGCTGACTGGGAAACAGAGCAAAGCTCAGCCGCTCGTTTGAAATGCCGGGTTTTATCAACCGCCAGGGCGTAACTCAGCTGCTTGATAGTTATCATTGTCCCGAGCCTTTTTATCCGGAAATGTTACAAAACGTCTATTCTGTTTTAGCCGCACCATTCACATTATTTTTTTCAACATCGCTGATCTCTGTCATCGTCGTGCGCATCCAGTTTTCCACTTCGGCACTAATCTCGGCAGCCTTGCGCCCACGCGGCTCGACCACCGGGCCAATGACCACCTGAATGGTGCCTGGCCGTTTGACAAATTCACGTCGGCCCCAGAACTCCCCGGCATTATGCGCCACCGGCACAATGGGGTAATTGCTCTCTTCAGCCAGTATGGCGCCCCCCATTCCCCAGCGCTTGTATGTGCCCGGTGCGATACGTGTGCCCTCGGGGAAAATCGTCACCCAGATACCCGCATCCAGTCTCTCTTTTCCTTGCTTGATAATTTGCTTGATGGCTTTGCGACCCGATGAGCGGTCAATGGAAATGGGTTTTAACATAGCCATTCCCCAGCCAAAAAACGGTACCCACATCAGTTCGCGTTTTAACACCCACACCTGCGCAGGAAACAACAATTGTAATGCATAGGTTTCCCAGGTGGATTGGTGTTTGGAAAAGATAATGGCGGCACCGGCGGGAATATTCTCGCGGCCTTTCACCTGATAATCCACACCACACAGAATTTTTAATGTGCCGATGACATAGGCAGCGTAAGCACGGCCAACACGAGAGCGCAGGCGAAATGGCAGGGGTGCGCATAACAGCAACACCAGTGAAACCAGCATGGTTGCGATAATCATGCTCACGCTGAAAATAAATGAACGAATAAACTGCATCAGTTATAACACCTGTTGGTCACTTGTTTTTCCTGTCAGTTTTCCGGTTAACAAGGCATCTACGGCCGCTGCCAGGTCATCAAATACCGGCACATTTGCCAGACCCGGCTCTTTGGCCAGTTGCGCAAGGCTGCGCTCGCCTTTGCCCGTGCGCACCAGAATGGGGGCTGCGCCCACCGCCTGCGCACTTTGCAAGTCCCGCAATGAGTCACCAATCACTGGCACACCGCCCAGTTCAGTTTTGAGCCTGTGGCTGATCTGTTGCAATAAACCCGGTTTTGGTTTGCGGCAATCACAACCGGCATCCGGCGCATGCGGACAATAGAAAATACCCTCAAGATGCCCGCCTATTGCCGTCAATAATTTTTCCAGTTTGTGATGCATGGCATCAAGCGTTTGTAAATCAAACAAACCACGCGCGATGCCGGATTGATTGGTGGCGACCGTGACGCAATAACCCGCCGCATTGAGGCGGGCAATAGCCTCCAGACTGCCGGGCAGAGGAATAAATTCCTGGGGTGATTTGATGAAGTCATCCGAGTCTTTGTTGATCACACCGTCGCGATCCAAAATAATCAGGGGCATTGGGCTATGTGGCTGCTGGCAAATTAAGGGAGGGTATTCTAGCAGAAGCGGGCGGACACAAAAAAACCGGGGCTCGCACTAACGAGCCTCGGCTGGTATTGATTAAATGGTTGTATTGAAACTCAGGTTCCTTCAGCCATGCATACAAAGGCAAAACCGAACAGCACAACGAACATTACTATCGCCATCGTCATAAAAACCTCCTTTACACCTTTAAAAATCACAAACAGTATGTTAAGGGTAGGCTGTATTTCCACATTGTCAAGGAGGTTATGGCCCGGCGCAGTACTTGGGTATGGGGCTACCCTTGCAGGTGTGACAAATCTGCCACACGCAGAAACAGGTTGCGTAATTGGGCGAGCAGGGCAAGGCGGTTATCACGCAGCGCGGCATCATCGGCCATCACCATAACTTCATCAAAAAACGGGTCCACCGTTTTACGCAGGCTGGCAAGCCTGCCCAGCGCGGTTTCGTAATCACGCTGATCAAACAACGGAATCACTTCCCGGGTAATGACTTCCAATTGTGTTGCCAGCGCTTGTTCAGCAGCATCTGCCAGTTTTGTTGTGTCGATGGCTTCGGGTACGACAATATTTTTTTCCGCCGCCTGACGCAGAATATTGGAAATGCGTTTATTAGCAGCGGCCAGGCTTTCCGCCTCAGGCAGGCTGAGAAAATGATTGACCGCACGCACACGGCGATCAAAATCAAATGGCTGTGTGGGACATTGCGCCAGTACGGATTCAAACACTTCCGGTATTACGCCGCTGTCTTTGTAATAAGCACGCAGGCGATCCATCATGAAATCAACCACCTGATTGACCACATTTTTTGACGTTATTTTAGCGCCTAACGCCGTCGTTGCCTGCTGCACCGTGTCAGGTAAGTCCAATGGCAGCTGACATTCGATAATGATGCGTAACAAACCCAGTGCAGAACGGCGCAGGGCAAAGGGGTCTTTGCTGCCCGTGGGCGGCTGGCCGATGCCAAACATACCCACCAGAGTGTCCAGTTTGTCGGCGATAGCCACGGCCTGACCGGTTGCGGTGGCAGGCAGTTCATCACCGGCAAAACGTGGCATGTATTGTTCGTCCTGCGCCAGCGCTACCGCTTCGGCCTCGCCATCGTGTAACGCATAGTAGCGGCCCATAATGCCTTGCAGGTCCGGAAATTCGTTGACCATTTTGGTCATTAAATCACACTTGGCCAGCCATGCAGCACGCTCAGCCCATTCTTTGTTAGACGATAACGATGTCGCAATACTGCCTGCAAGCTGTGCAACACGTTGTGTTTTGTCGTGCAGGGTGCCCAGTTCCTTTTGGAATAATATTGTTTTTAATTTTTCTATATGGCTGTCGAGTTTTTGCTTGCGATCCTGTGTCCAGAAAAACTCAGCATCGGCCAGACGTGGGCGTATCACACGTTCATTCCCGTCACGTACCACGTCGGGATGAATGCTGTCGATGTTGGCAACAGTAATAAAATGCGGCATCAATTTTCCGTTAGCATCCATCACATGAAAATATTTTTGATTGGTTTTCATGGTGAGAATCAATGCCTCAGCAGGCACGTCGAGATAACGTTCTTCAAAATTACCGGCAATGGCTACCGGCCACTCCACCATGGCTGTTACTTCATCCAGCAGGGCATTATCGATAACCGCGTTACCGCCTAATTGCTCCCCGGCTTCCAGCACTTGCGCGCGCACCGCTTCACGTCGCGTGGCAAAATCAGCGATCACCCGTCCTTCGGTTTCCAGCAACGGGGCATAACCGGTAGGCTCGGCGATGTACAGGGTTTCCGGATGGTGGAAACGATGGCCACGGGTCTCGCGACCGGATTTCGTGCAGAGAATTTCCGCATCGATCACTTCATCACCAAATAACAGCACCAGCCATTGCACCGGGCGCACAAACTGTGCGTCAAGGTCCGCCCAGCGCATGCGTTTGGGGATGGGCAATTTATCCAGCGACACGGTGACCAGATCTGGCACCAGCGAGGCCGTACTTTGCCCCGGTTGTTCGGCACGATATACCAGCCACGCACCCTTGTCGGTTTCCATGCGCTCAAGATCGGCCACGGATGCTACACCGCAGGAGCGGGCAAAGCCTTCAGCGGCTTTGGACGGACAGCCTTCATCGTCAAAGGCCGCCAGTAGTGCCGGACCACGACGTTCAATTTTTTTGTCGGCCTGTTTTTCAGCGAGATCAGATACCAGCACCGCCAAGCGACGGGGACTGGCGAACAACGACACCTCACCATGAGCAAGATCCGCCGCCTTCAATCCATCCACGATACCGCGACCAAAGGCCTCGGATAATTTTTTCAATGCCTTGGGTGGCAGTTCTTCGGTACCAATTTCGATTAACAGGTCACGGGTATTCATGCTGCCCCCTCTTTATTACGCAAAGCGGAAGTCACCGTATGACACATGGGGAAGCCGAGTTTCTCCCGTGCTTCAAAATAGGCTTGCGCCACCGCGCGGGATAGTGTGCGCACGCGCAAAATGTAACGCTGGCGCTCAGTCACCGAAATGGCATGACGCGCATCCAGCAAATTAAAAGAGTGCGAAGCTTTCAACACCTGTTCGTAAGCGGGCAACGGCAAACCGGCTTCAATGAGCTTCTGCGACTCACTTTCGTAATCATCAAATGCCTGAAACAGTACCTTGGTATTGGCATGCTCAAAATTGTACGTGGATTGCTCCACCTCATTTTGGTGAAATACGTCGCCATAGGTGATTTTGCCCAATGGCCCATTGGCCCAGGTGAGATCATAAATACTGTTCACTCCCTGCAAATACATTGCGATGCGTTCCAGCCCATAAGTGATTTCACCCGTTACCGGCTTGCACTCCAGGCCGCCCACCTGCTGGAAGTAGGTAAACTGCGTCACTTCCATACCGTTGAGCCATACCTCCCAGCCCAGTCCCCAGGCACCCAGAGTGGGGGATTCCCAGTTATCCTCTACAAAACGGATGTCGTGTTCCAGCGGGTTTAGCCCGAGCATTTTCAGTGAGCCCAAATACAGCTCCTGAATATCCAATGGCGAGGGTTTGATCACCACCTGAAACTGATAATAGTGCTGCAAGCGATTCGGGTTCTCGCCATAACGACCATCGGTGGGCCGGCGCGAAGGCTGTACATACGCAGCCGCCCAGGGCTCGGGGCCAATGGCACGCAGGAATGTTGCAGGGTGAAACGTGCCCGCGCCCACCTCCATATCCAGCGGCTGCAAAATCACACAGCCTCGCTCAGCCCAGTATTGTTGCAGGGCAAGGATCAGCCCCTGAAAGGTTGAGACATCAGGGGTATTCGTATTTTGTTTCGACATGTTTTGCAGTTCTTTGTGTGATTCGCGCCAGACGTGGAAAAACCACGCCAGAAAAGCCGGTGATTATACCCGTTGGTCCGCATGGCGGGAAACGTTCCGTGTTTGCAGTGCAAATGTTATCCATCTCTGCCCGCAGGATATCTCTGTGATGCATATAAACATACAGAATCCCTCATTGATCTGCTTCAGACTATCGCGTTGGTGTATGCAAGGTCATGGTGGAACCGCTGCGCTTGTTCCACCCTACCCGGGTAGAGGGTGGAGTGGGGGCATCGACTTTTTTGTTCCGCTTTATTTAATACAAGGTAAAATCGTAGGGTGGAACAAGCGCAGCGGTTCCACCAAGCGAAAAAGGATATCTTCAACCTGAATTAATCAGCTGGGCATTTTGGAGAAAAATGGTGGATATTGGCGGGTCGAAAAA
>JAKISS010000069.1 GCA_021648485.1 Gammaproteobacteria bacterium | reverse complement strand
GGTATTGACTCAGTTTGAAGCGGCTTTACTGGAATGTATTTCTCATAAAGAATAAGTTTTAAACACTGGACAGGGGTTTTGGTTTGCCAAAAATAGCATTAATAACAGGTATTACAGGACAGGATGGTGCCTATCTGGCGGAGTTGCTGCTGGAAAAAGGGTATGAAGTTCACGGTATCAAGCGTCGGGCATCATCTTTCAATACTGATCGCATTGACCATTTATATCAAGATCCTCATGAAACAGACAGGAAGCTTATTCTACATTACGGTGATTTGAGCGACTCAAGCAACTTGATTCGCATTGTGCAGCAAGTACAGCCGGATGAAGTATACAACTTGGGCGCGCAAAGCCATGTGGCTGTTTCTTTTGAAAGTCCTGAATATACTGCTGATACAGTGGGCCTGGGTGCGCTGCGCATTCTTGAGGCTATACGTGTTGCTGGGATGGAAAAGAAAACACGCTTTTATCAGGCATCAACTTCTGAGTTATATGGAGAGGTTCAGGAGATTCCACAAAAAGAGACAACCCCGTTTTACCCTCGGTCACCCTATGCGGTTGCCAAACTGTATGCTTATTGGATTACGGTAAATTACCGTGAAGCTTATGGTATGTATGCCTGTAATGGGATTTTGTTTAATCACGAATCGCCTATCAGGGGAGAGACCTTTGTCACTCGAAAAATTACTCGTGCATTATCGCGTGTCAGTCTGGGGCTTCAGGATTGTCTTTATTTAGGCAATATGAATTCTCTGCGCGACTGGGGGCATGCGAAGGATTATGTGGAAATGCAGTGGCTGATGTTGCAGCAGGATGCACCGGAAGACTTTTGTATCGCGACGGGGGTTCAATATTCTGTGCGTGATTTTGTTAATGCCGCTTATGACCATCTGGGAAAGTCCATACGCTGGGAAGGCAAAGGTGCAGATGAGAAAGGTTACGATACTGAAACAGGTGAATGTATTGTGGCTGTTGATCCGCGTTATTTTCGACCTACTGAGGTGGAAACATTATTAGGTGACCCGACCAAGGCAAAAGAAAAATTAGGCTGGGAGCCCAAAATTACATTTGAAGAAATGGTCCATGAAATGATGGAAAATGACTTGGCATTGGCAAAACGCGATGCCTTGGTCAAAAAACACGGGTTTAAAGCCTTTGATTACCATGAATGAGGACGGCAAGGTTTATGTTGCGGGTCATCGCGGGCTGGTGGGAGCAGCGATTTGTCGGGTTCTGAGCAATCAGTGTTTTGGTAATATTATTACTCGCACTCACAGTGAGCTGGATCTGACGGATCAATCAGGGGTTCGGGCCTTCTTTGAGGCAGAGTGTCCGGATTATGTGTTTCTGGCCGCAGCGCGAGTGGGGGGAATACATGCCAATGCGACTTATCCCGCTGAGTTTATTCGAGATAACCTGTTGATTCAATTGAATGTTATTGATTCGGCTTATCGAAGCGGGGTCAAAAAATTACAATTTCTCGGTTCCTCGTGTATTTATCCGAAGTACGCCCCACAACCCATGAAAGAAAAGCATTTGCTTACCGGTGAATTGGAACCCACTAATGAGTGGTACGCGATTGCCAAGATAGCCGGTATTAAACAATGCCAGGCTTATCGACACCAATACGGTTTTGATGCTATTTCGCTGATGCCTACCAATCTTTATGGTGCAGGCGACAATTTTGATCTGGAAAATTCGCATGTCGTGCCAGCTTTATTGCGCAAGTTTCATGAGGCCAGGAGGAATGGGCAAGCTAACGTACAGGTTTGGGGGAGTGGAAATCCTCGTCGTGAATTTTTGCATGTGGATGATCTTGCCGATGCCGCCGTTTATTTAATGCGCCATTACGACGGCGAAGAAATCGTTAATGTCGGCGTTGGTTCAGATGTCAGTATTCGGGAATTGGCGGAATTGATTGCCGATGTGGTGGGGTTTGAAGGTGAATTGCTATTCGATGCTTCAAAACCTGATGGTCCGCCACGTAAGTTGCTGGATGTATCAAAGTTGCATGATCTTGGTTGGCAGGCGAAAATTGAACTTCGTACGGGACTTGTAAATACCTACAAATGGTTTTTAGCACATTCTGCCGAGCTTCGTATCTGATCCTGTTTGTTTTCTTGAATGGCTGTAGCAATTAGACTCAGGCCTGATAATGTATCCTGTTTGCCCCATGACTGTGTTGAAACTCTTTGTATGAACAGAAACGATGGTTATGCGTTATTTCGTTTTGAAGATGTACTCGGGTCGATGAATTGAAGTTGATATTACCCATTCCCCCCCCTTAGTGCTATCGTAAACATTGAGATAGTGACTAATTCCGACTAGAGTATCCTGATATTTATTCAAAGTATCGATTGAGTGAGGTGGGAGTGTTTCCAAGAGGACTATTAAAAGAGTACGCCAGCGTGCTTTCGTTTGTCGCGCGCGTATTCGATGTACTTTGTATTTTGTTGGGAGCATTGCTGGCATACGTTTGGCGTTTTGATCATTGGCCAATGCCCGCGAATTATCAAACCGCCATTCTATTAGGTATTCTTTTTTCTCTCATATTTTTTTCGATTTCAGGAATTTACCGCTCCTGGCGCGGCAAGAGCTGGCTGCATCAGGCACAAACCATCACGCTGGCATGGTTTAGCGTGGTTGCACTCCTTATCATCGTCGCATTTTTGACGAAAACCAGTTCACTTTTTTCTCGTCAATGGATGATGCTTTGGGTGATTTCTGCCTGGAGTTTGCTGCTGTTATTTCGTTTTTCGTTAACCATTATTCTTCGCGCCATGCGCAAAAAGGGCTGGAATCACAAGCGAATTATCATTGTTGGCGCCGGTAGTCTGGGGCAGAGCGTGGCACAGAATATCCTGGATGCTGACTGGACCGGACTTGAAGTGGTTGGTTTTTTGGATGATGGTGAATCTTTGCGTGGCCACTGGATTAAGGGTGTGGAAGTGTTGGGTGGTGCGGGTAAGGCTAATCTGGCGATACAGCAAAAATCGGCAGATGAAATCTGGCTGGCATTGCCGTTGAAAGCTGAAGATAGGGTCAAAGAGATTCTGTACGATTTACGGCACAGTACTGCCACTATTCGATTTGTGCCGGGTATCTTCGGATTCCGTCTGCTTAATCATTCAGTGACGGATGTGGCAGGAATAGCGGTGATGAACTTGAGTGCCAGCCCTATGGTGGGTCTTAACCGCGCTATAAAAGCGGTGGAAGATCGAGTGCTAGCACTGCTTATTTTGGTTCTGATTAGCCCGCTGTTGGCTTTTGTGACGCTGGGAGTGAAATTCAGTTCTCCCGGGCCGGTGCTTTTCAAGCAAAAACGCCATGGCTGGGATGGCAAGCCCATCAAGATTTACAAATTTCGCTCCATGGTGGTGCATTGCGAGGAAGGGGACACGGTGACCCAGGCTCGGAAATGTGACTATCGCATTACAAAATTCGGTGCTTTTCTGCGTCGCACCAGTCTGGATGAGTTGCCCCAGTTTGTGAATGTTTTGCAGGGGAAAATGTCTATTGTTGGCCCCCGTCCTCATGCCATGGCTCATAACGAGCAATACAAAGATCAAATTGAAGCCTACATGCTGCGCCATAAAGTTAAGCCGGGTATTACCGGGTGGGCGCAGGTGAACGGTTGGCGTGGCGAGACAGATACTCTGGACAAGATGAAGAAACGGGTTGAATACGACCTGTATTACATTGAACACTGGTCCCTATGGTTCGATATTAAAATAATCATCCGCACGGTGTTTACCGGTTTCGTCAACAAAAACGCCTACTGAGCAGGATGTTCTTTTGAGGCAAAACACCGATTCATTACTTTCCGTAAGCGCGAACAGTTTCCAGTTACTTGCATTGTGGTTAACTATTGGCTGGGCCTTGATTGCATTAATTGTCTATCTCTCCCTGACCGCCAGTCCGCCGGAAGTTTTTGAATTTGCGTTTGCAGACAAGCTGAAACATGTGTTTGCTTACAGTGTGTTAATGGGTTGGTTTACTCAGCTTTATCCTTCATTGAAAGCACGAGGAGTTTGGGCATTGGCTCTTTTCCTGTTGGGTGTGGCAGTGGAATTTATACAAGGCTGGAGCGGTTACCGGTTTTTTGATGTCGCCGATATGGCCGCGAATTCACTTGGTGTGTTGCTGGGTTGGTGGTTAAGCAGCAGATGGTTGGCAGGCAGTTTGTTACATGCTGATCATGTGCTGTCACGATGGACGAAATAACTGTTTCAGTTTGTCTGCAATATGCCCGTAGCGTTTGAGATTTAGGTGTTCAGTGTGCGTCATATTCATTTCATGGCAAGGCGAAATGACGAGTAATAGCCGGTCTATTGTGAGGAATTTCAACGCAGCCATGGAATGAAGAGGACGTGCAATGAGTGCCTAAATTTCAATCGCTGCGGGTATAGTCTGCACAGTTGAGTCCTAATCCGGTGCATGCAACATAATTAGAGATGTTCTAAATATTGCTTAGGAAATGTTGAAACAGCTCAGGGTCTTGCTGCTTGAGTTGAGTGCGCATGGCCATGGTGTTATCGCTCCCGCTTTCCGCATGGGATTGCATACGCTCCTGTTGTAGCTGGTACAGGGTAATATAGCTGGCAGGGCAGGCGACTTTGGACATTGGCTCGGGCTCAGGCAATTGTTGAATCAAGCCCGGTTTTGCTAACAACAACCAGGCAGGAAAAGTCTGTGCGGGTATTTCCGGGTCCAGTTCCAGGAAGTGTATCCATTGTTGGCGTAGTTCGTGGTCGTTGCTGGATGCGTAGATATCGCATTGCTCCGGGAATTGCCAGCACAGTTTAAACCAGCTCAGCAAGGCTTCAGGCTTTTGGTGCAGGTATTCGCAGGCTCGGGCGTGACGCAACAATAGCGCAGCGTCGGTATGCCAGTAGGACTCGTTTTCCACCGCGCGACAGACCGTTTCCCAATCCATTGACTGACTGGCGGTATAACTGAGGTGCAATGTGGGTTTTGCGCTTTGATACGGCTGGTTTTGCAAGGCCGCAGACAAACGCCGCCACAGCGGAATAAGCAGGTTGCGGCTGTTTTTTCCCAACAGGCTTTTAGCCAGTGGGATCAACGTTTGTTGTAGCATCTGCATGTCAGTAGCAACATCTTCACTTGGCGTGTTGAGGTCTTCTGCCGCCTCCACCAGCTGTTCCAGCTCACCCAAACGTACATGATCGGGGGTGGTGTCATAAAGTTGTTCCAACAAACGCCGCGCCTCTGCGGGGTTACGGTCAATCAATGCCTGGGTGATGCCGTTAAACAGACTGGTGGCCGGGGCATCAGTGAACAGGTCCATCTGTGGCTGGTCTTCAGGCTTATGGTAACGCTGGAGGAAACATTGGTTCAGGGCGTTGTTTTGACTGAAACGTAATGCTTGTGTGCTGTTATCAGACCAGGAATGGTAGGTAACAGTTTCTGTCTTCCATCCCCGGCGTTGCAGATAGTCAGCGGCTTGCATCAATTGTTGTTTAATATGTTCAGGGTCACCAAACAGCGTCTCGTCAAGATAGTCGAATTCGCCATTGCGCCAGGCTTCGTAATCCGCATAGAGCAGGCGTCCTTCCTGTAATAAAAATTCCAGGGGTAAATATTCACCTTGCTCCAGCAAGAGTTGATCAACCTGGTGTTGGATGTCTTGAGTCATGTGTTGAATCATTGTGATGTTTTTTTTGAGTGAGAGTTGATTTTGTTTCGGTCTGTATTTCTACGCGGAGCATGGGAACGAGCAGACTCTATGGAGGAGGTGCCCAGTCTGTATCCAGTGGCTGAAACAGAGCTTCCAGATCCTGTTTATTCCACTGTGGCTCGTTTTGGCCATCACCTTGATACAGACCGTCGGCCAGCGCCTGTTTACGCTGCTGCATGATTTGAATTTTTTCTTCCAAAGTACCTTCGCAAATAAGTTTGTAGACAAACACCGTTTGTTGCTGACCGATGCGGTGAGCACGGTCGGTGGCCTGGCGTTCCACCGCAGGGTTCCACCAGGGATCGTAGTGGATGACGGTGTCGGCTGTAGTGAGATTAAGACCAACACCACCGGCCTTAAGGCTGATGAGAAATAACGGCACTTTGCCGTCCTGGAATTTTTTCACCGGGGTTTCCCGATCACGAGTCTGGCCGGTAAGCTTCACATAACGGATACCCGTTTTTTTGAGTTCTTTCTCGATCAGTCCCAGCATGGTAGTGAACTGGGAAAACACCAGAATGCGCCGACCCTCTTCGACCATCTCCGGCAGTAGTTCCATGAGCATGTCCAGTTTGGCACTTTTGCTGACATCTTTTGCCTTGTCGATTTTTACCAGTCGTGGATCGCAACACACCTGCCGCAGTTTCAACAGGGCATCGAGTACGATGATATGACTGCGACCCAATCCCTGACGCTCGATTTCCTCGCGTACCCGGCGGTGCATGGCCAGCCGCACGGTTTCGTAGAGTTCGCGCTGCTTCCCTTCCAACATCACGGTTTGAGTGATTTCGGTTTTGGGTGGTAGTTCCTTGGCGACCTGTTGTTTGGTGCGGCGTAACAGGAAGGGCCGAATACGGCGACTGAGCCGTTCCGCAGTCGCCTCGCTGCCGTGTTTTTCGATAGGCGAGCGGAAGAAACGGCGGAATTGTTTGTTGTTTCCCAACAGGCCGGGCAATAAAAAGTCGAACAGGGACCATAATTCACCCAGATGATTTTCCATGGGCGTTCCCGTGAGGCACAGGCGATGACGGGCGTTGATCTCCCTTGTCACGAGACCGGCTTGTGCTTTGGGATTTTTGATGACCTGTGCCTCGTCCAGAATCAACAGATGATAATCGTGTGCCAGCAGCGTCGTTTTATCGCGCGCCAGCAGGGGATAGGTAGTGATGATCAGGTCATGATCGGCAATAACCGGGAAGTGCTGTTTGCGTTGCGGACCATGCAACACCAGCACCTTGAGATCCGGCGCAAAGCGCTCGGTCTCATAACGCCAGTTGAACATCAGGCTGGTAGGCGCAATCACCAGGCTGGGGCGATCAGCACGACCTGCTTCTTTTTCCAGCAGCAGGTGAGCCAGTGCCTGCACTGTTTTACCCAGCCCCATGTCATCGGCAAGAATGCCTGCCAGCTGGTATTCACGCAGGAATTGTAACCAGTTCAATCCCTGTTGTTGATAGGGTCGCAGTGTTGCGGTCAAACCTGTGGGCACGGCGACCTCGGGAATGCCGTCCAGATCGCGTAAGCGCTGAACTAGCTGCTGCACATTATCATCGCCTATCCATTGCAGAGGGATGCCATTTTCATCCTGATCCAGCGCGCTGATTTGCGCCAATTGTATGCGGCTGAGGCGCAAGTCCCGGTTTTCAGTCGGATCAATGTTATGATCAGCACCATGATAAATTTCCAGCAAGGTTTCCAGTAGCGGCAGAATTTTTGCGGCGGGCAGACTCAGCAAGCGTTCTTCATTTTTCTCATTGTTAAAGGGGAGTATGAAATACTCCGTGGTGATTTCTTTCGCATCAGGCAGACCACGGGGGAAGTGTGCAAGAAAGTTCAGCAGAATGGGCAACAGATCCACATGCTGACCATCCACCTCCACGCCCAGCGCGATGTCGAACCAGTCCTGCTGATCCGGTTTCTTGACATTGCACGTCCACTGACAGGCTTCGGCCAGTCGGTAGCGGAAGTGGTCATACTTGATGTGCCAGCCTTGGGTGCGCAGGGCAGGAAGGCCTTCCACCTGGAAGTCCAACCAGTCTTCAATATTGTCGCCTCTGAATCCGCATTCGAGCGAAAAGCAATCCCTGTTGGTGTCTGCCCCCCTCTCATCAATAAGTTCTGCAAAACCCAGTTTGTGCAACTGCTTTACAGCGGCCTGTTCCATTTTTTTATCGCGCTGTATGCGGATGAGTCGCCCCTCCCGGATGCAAGTGGAAGGAGCATGACGGTTTATTTCCATGTCCCCGTAAGCAAAACTGAGACAGGCTATGTCACTGGACTCTGTCCAGTCATCGAACATGGTCTCGCTCTCCGTCGTCAGACATAAACAGGGCACGGGCCTGACGCGCGGCAGGGTCTCGACTTCCAGCACTTGCAGGAGCGGAATGATTGAACCTGGCCAGGTGTCAAGCAGGTTTTTATTGGTTTCGGCAGCCTGTTCCGGCGGTACCGGAGGCAGGGTTATCAGCTGATGAATGAGATCCTCGGGCAAGTTGCTCTTCAGAGGGCCACACTCGTTCGCATCACTGTCAAAATACCAGGGCGTGGACAAGGGCAGCAGGATATCGGCCTCGGGAGTGATGTGGGCCTTCCCTTGTTGATAACCGGAATCGTTCATTTGCCAGTGAAATTTAAGCGTACGTGTTGCCCCCGGACCGAGAGGGGCTTCCCATTCGATAAACCCGAAATAACTGCGTCCGGTGGCGAGAATGCGTTCCAGTATCTGTGCAGACTGCGGCCCGGCAAGCTGAAGGGTGTCTGTATGGGCTGTGTGCGGCAACTGATTCAGGGCATCAATCAACGCCAGATCAACGGGCTCCAGAAATCGTGGTGGGGTACGGCCCGGCGTGCGAGCAGAGTCAAAAGGACGAGGTTGGGAATAACCGCCCTGTTTTCGGCGACGCGCCACGACGGTCTCCACCTGCAACGCAGCGTCATCATCGAATTGCAGGAGATAAAGCAGCGCCTGCTGAGAGCCTGCCGGTTTTGCCTTTACGTTTTTGCCTGCGTTGCCGGACGGCTTTGCTATCACCACATCTTCATGATGATTTCCGGGCAGTGCCTGTTGATTATCCAGTGCCTGCAACAACACCGCAGCCACATGTTCACAATTCTGTTTTTTCGCACAACTGCATTCACCATTGATAGTGATGGTACTATTCTCGCTGCTGGTGCGAACATACACCCGCAAAGAAGACTTGCCGGTTTGTGGAATGACGGCAGTGATCAGCTCGCCGCCACGCTGGATATTGAGCGCGCTTACCTGGTTGTCGGTGAATAATTGCCAGCCTTTGTCGTAATATTCCGGGGCAATGTGCGTTTTCAACTCTGTCAGGGAAAATATCATACATGTATTCTAACCTTAAAAAACGGCCAAATTGACCAATGGTCTGTGGATACTGTTTTTCTGGTCACATCACCCCTAAAATAGGGAAAACTTTTTTGTTACACCTTCTTGCCTCCATTTAACTACAGGTCACCTAATGCTTCCAACTCTACTTGTCATTCTGGTTTATCTCGTCGGCCCCATCGCCATCCTGGTGTGGGCAGTAAAACGTTATCGACATGGTATTAAACCTGCGCCAGGTGAAATCGTGGTGGTGATACTTGCGATATTTCTCATGGCGCTGTTTGCTTTTAGTTCGGTTTGGAATACCTCTGACGATGACGACCAGGACGTTGCGCAAGTCGTGCAGGAACTCACGCAACGTTACGATTTCCCCGTTAAAGCCCGGTTTGCCGACCGGCCAGCGGTAGAAGGGTTTGCGAAGCCGCGTCGTCTGGAGGTCCGCGTGTATGGGGTGATGACGAGCGAGGAACAAGCCAAAGTAGTACGGGTGCTGGAAAAACTGCGTAAGCAAATCGCCTCCAAACCCATTGTGGTGTATTTTATGCGCGAGGAAGTATGGGAGGAAAATGCGGATGGCTCTCGACAGCCTCGACGTGATCATGAGGAATTGTTGCGTCAAGTGAGAATTGAATAACAGAGTGGGGGGTTCCAGGTGAAAGAACGGCTGGCTGTTTCCTGCTGTCCATTGAGCGCAGCCTGCCAATCTGTTAACCTGCATTCCCTTCTGATGTCCCCTTAAACCTGATCATATTCCCGGGTTGTTAATGACCAAATTTGTATTCGTAACCGGCGGTGTTGTTTCCTCTTTGGGGAAGGGCATCGCCTCCGCCTCGCTGGCTGCCATTCTTGAATCGCGCGGCCTGAAAGTGTCGCTGATGAAGCTGGATCCGTATATTAACGTGGACCCCGGCACCATGAGCCCCTTTCAGCACGGTGAAGTATTCGTCACTGAAGACGGTGCCGAAACCGATCTTGACCTGGGACATTACGAGCGTTTTGTGCGCACCACCATGGGTCAGCGTAACAACTACACCTCAGGGCGTATTTATTCCGATGTGATCAGCAAGGAACGTCGCGGTGATTATCTGGGTGGCACGGTGCAGGTTATTCCGCATATCACCGACGAAATCAAACGCCGCGTCATGCAATGCGCTGAAGGGCTGGATATACTGATGGTGGAAATTGGCGGCACCGTGGGTGATATTGAATCCCTGCCGTTTCTCGAAGCCATACGCCAAATCGGCATTGAGCAGGGCCACGATAACTCCCTGTTCATGCACCTGACCCTGTTGCCGTTTATTCCCACCGCTGGCGAGCTGAAAACCAAACCTACCCAGCACTCAGTGAAAGAGCTGCGCTCTATCGGTATCCAGCCCGATGTGCTTATTTGCCGTGCCGACCGTCCGGTGCCGGACGATGAACGTCGCAAAATTGCCCTGTTCACCAACGTCGAAGAACGCGCAGTTATTTCCGCTGTGGACGCCGACAGTATTTACCAGATCCCCGTGCTGTTGCATGAACAGTATCTCGACCAGATTGTGGTGGACAAACTGCGTATCGAAGCCCCGCAGGCGGATCTTTCCGAATGGCAGGCGGTCACAGATGCTCTGTTTGATCCCAATGGCGAAGTTACTGTTGCCATGGTGGGCAAATACATGGATCTCACCGAAGCCTACAAATCCCTCTCTGAAGCATTGATCCACGCAGGACTGCATACCCGCACCAAAGTGAAAATCCGTTACATAGACTCGGAAGACATTGAAGCCGATGGTTTGGACTGTCTTGAAGATGTCGATGCCATTCTGGTGCCTGGTGGTTTTGGTGAGCGCGGCGTGGAAGGCAAGATCAGCACGGTCAAATATGCCCGCGAAAACGGCGTACCTTACCTGGGCATCTGTCTGGGCATGCAAGTGGCGGTGATCGAATATGCCCGCCATATGGCCGGGCTTGACGGGGCGCACAGTACTGAATTCAAAACCGATGCACAGCATCCGGTCATTGGGCTTATCACCGAATGGACCACGGCGGATGGCGAGGTGGAGCAACGTAGCGAAGATTCCGACCTTGGTGGCACCATGCGTCTCGGCGGTCAGGAGTGTCACCTCATGGACGGCTCCAAGTCACGCGAACTGTATGGCAAGGAAACTATTATTGAGCGTCATCGTCATCGTTACGAATTTAACAACAGCTATCTTGATACCTTGCAGGGAGCAGGTCTCGCCGTTGTGGGACGTTCTGCTGACGGCAGTCTGGTGGAAATGGTAGAAATTCCCGAACACCCATGGTTTGTCGCCTGCCAGTTTCATCCGGAATTTACCTCCACGCCGCGTGATGGTCACCCATTGTTTAGCGGTTTCATCAGTGCTGCACGCGCCAAGGCTGGAATATAAATCATGAGCATGAAACTCTGCGGTTTTAACGTCGGGCTGGATCAGCCGTTGTTTGTTATTGCTGGCCCCTGTGTTATCGAATCCGAACAGCTGGCCATGGACACGGCAGCAACATTGAAAGAAATAACCGGCAGGCTGGGCATTCCGTTTATCTACAAATCTTCCTTCGACAAGGCCAACCGCTCGTCTACATCCAGTTATCGCGGGCCGGGTATCGAAGAAGGGCTGCGTATTTTGCAAAAAGTCAAAGACGACATCGGCGTACCGGTACTCACCGACGTGCATGAAGATACCCCGCTGGACGAAGTCGCCAGCGTGGTAGACGTATTACAGACTCCCGCGTTTCTTTGTCGGCAAACCAATTTTATCCAGAATGTCGCGCGTACCGGTTTGCCCGTAAACATTAAAAAGGGTCAATTCCTTGCGCCGTGGGACATGAAAAACGTAACAGACAAAGCGCGCGAAGCGGGCAACGACAACATCATGGTCTGCGAACGCGGTGTCTCCTTCGGTTATAATACATTGATCTCAGATATGCGGGGTCTGGTGGACATGCGCAACACCGGTTGCCCGGTGGTATTTGACGCCACCCACTCCGTGCAACAGCCTGGTGGTCAGGGGGCAACGTCGGGTGGTCAGCGCCAGTTTGTGCCGGTGCTGGCGCGCTCAGCGGTGGCGGCAGGTGTTTCCGGTCTGTTTATGGAAACACACCCCGACCCTGATCAGGCACTTAGTGATGGTCCCAATGCCTGGCCCTTGAGCGAGATGGAAGGGCTGCTGGAAGCGTTGAAAGCGCTGGATGATGTCGTGAAAGCGCGGGGTTTTGGGTATGATCCTGCGTAGCGGGTTCAGTGTGGAAAATGGAGGACTGTCATGAATACGGCAAAAGCTGAAATCAGGTCACTTTTGGAAAAACTTCCAGATGATTGCTCTATTGAAGACGTGCAGTACCATCTGTACGTTGTGGAAAAAATCCAGCAAGGAATTAACCGGGCTGAGCAGGAAGGTACCCTTGACCAGAACGAGGTGGAAAGGAAATTCCAGCAGTGGACCTCAAAGTAAGCTGGTCACCAGAAGCGACAGAAGATTTACAGTCAATCGCGGAATATATTGCCCGTGATTCTGAATTTTATGCGCGTGCCGTTGTTTCTGAAATTCTGAAGATAGCCCGGTCCACGGGATCATTTCCTCTGATTGGCCGAATGGTTCCTGAGATTGAAAATGAGGCCATAAGAGAACGGTTTGTTTACAGCTATCGTCTTGTGTATCGAGTTGAAAAAGACGCTGTACTCATCACGGCAGTAATACATGGGAAGCGGCTTGTTGAGTTCGTTGCCGATGAAGATAAGTGATAAATATTAATTATTAACCAACAAAAATTTGGAGCTTGAATGAGCGCAAAAATCACCAACATACACGCCCGTGAAATTATTGATTCCCGAGGCAATCCCACCGTCGAAGCCGACGTCACCCTGGAATCCGGCCACATGGGCCGTGCTGCGGTACCATCCGGTGCCTCCACCGGTTCCCGCGAAGCCATCGAACTGCGTGATGACGATAAATCCCGCTATCTGGGCAAAGGCGTACTCAAGGCCGTAGCCAACATCAACGGTGAAATCCGTGACGCTCTGCTGGGCAAAGACGCCAGTGATCAGAGTACCATTGACCAGCTGATGATCGACCTCGACGGCACCGAAAACAAAGACCGTCTTGGTGCCAATGCGTTATTGGCCGTCTCCATGGCCGCCGCCAAAGCCGCCGCCAGCGAAGCGGGTGTTTCACTCTATCGTTATCTAGGCGGTGAAAACGCCACCACACTGCCAGTGCCGATGATGAACATCATCAACGGCGGCTCACATGCCGACAACAGCGTAGACTTGCAGGAATTCATGATTCAGCCTGTGGGCGCTGCCAATATATCCGAAGCCATTCGCTGTGGTGCCGAAATATTTCATGCCCTGAAAAAAGTATTGGGTGATCGTGGCCTGAATACCGCCGTGGGCGACGAAGGGGGGTTTGCCCCGGATCTGCCTTCCAACGAAGCCGCCATTGAAGTCATCATCGAAGCCATTGAAGCGGCAGGCTACACACCGGGCAAAGACGTATTCATTGCCATTGATGCCGCAGCCTCCGAATTTTACAAAAACGGAAAATACGAACTGACCTCAGAAGGCAAATCATTAACAGCAGCCGAATTTGTTGACGTGCTGGCCAGCTGGGTGGACAAATATCCCATTCTCTCTATTGAAGACGGACTGGACGAAAGTGACTGGGATGGCTGGGCCATCATGACCGAAAAACTGGGTGACAAAATCCAGTTAGTGGGTGATGACCTGTTCGTCACCAACACCAAAATACTCAAACGGGGCATTGACAATAACATTGCCAACTCCATCCTCATCAAAGTCAATCAAATAGGCACACTGACAGAAACCTTCGCCGCCATCGACATGGCCAAAGCCGCCGGTTACACCTCGGTAATGTCACATCGTTCCGGCGAAACTGAAGATGCAACCATTGCCGACCTTGCGGTGGCCACAGGAACAGGGCAAATCAAAACCGGCTCCCTGTCACGTTCTGACCGTATTGCCAAATACAATCAATTGCTGCGCATCGCCGAAGAACTGGGTGACAAAGCAACCTATCCCGGCATGGCTGCATTCAAACGCGCCTGAACGGAAAATGAAGCAAAGATGAAAACCATCATCGCCGCCCTTGCTGTCCTGTTTGTATTGTTACAATTCAAACTCTGGCTTGGTGAGGGCGGCATGAAGGATGTGTGGGCAATGGACGCAGCTATTACCACACAGGTTGAAAAAAATGCGCGACTCAAAGAGCGCAATCAAACACTTTCTGCCGAAGTGGATGATCTCAAACAAGGGCTTGAAGCCATCGAAGAACGTGCCCGTTATGACCTGGGGATGATCAGGGAAGGCGAAACCTTTTATCAGGTTGTTGACTGAGTTTGGTGTGCTCAATTATCAAAAGCCATTCTTTTCTAGTGTCGCGCTGTCGTGGCAGTGTATCTGAAATACGAAGCAATTAAAGGCAATGTGACCGTCGCAGGTTATAAAGCCAGATTGGGATGCAAACAGTGAATTCTGGTATGTACCGTAAACAATTGAGGGAATCACAAAGTGCCTATTGAAAAGAAACCTAGTTTACCTGTTGCATATCGATATACAGCCCCTGGTTTTAGAGAGTATAAAGTTAAAGACAATGATAGCTGGGAAAGTTTGGCAAAAACTTACAATATGGAAGTTTGGGAGCTCATTTACCAAAACTTTAAAACTCAAGATATTGCCGAAACAAATTGGTATCTACACCATCATGTTGGCTGCACAAAAAAAACCAAAAACGGCGCGAATTGGGTATTTAGTTCCAAAGATACTCCGGGAATTGTAAGGGTTCCCGTACGTCGGATTATTGTTCCTGCGGGAAATGCCAAGAAGAAATCTGAACCTAAATTTAAAAACGTATGGGCTGGGTTAGGTAAAGGCCATTCAGGTGATTTGTTTATTGTTGGTGCGCATGATTTGATAGGAATGGTTTACAATATGGGTGATGAGTTGCCAAATGTAAGAAATGCAATGTTAAATATAAACGGTTACAAGCTTGGTTTGGGGCTTGGCGGTAGTGTTGGTGCAGTTTTTATATTGGCGCATGGTTATGATACCAGTTCTGAAATGCAGGGGGTTAGTGGAGGGTGGGACTTTGATATAGCAGTCATGGCGAAATTAGGTGATTTTCTTAAGGGTGTGAAAGATTTGAGGAATACAGTTGACACTATACAAAAATATAAAAAAATGCGTTACTTGACGGAAAACCTTATTAAAAATATGGGGGTGACTGAGCCAGGGATCTACACAATACCAATTCCACTGGCTGGTGTGGGGGTACACTTGTGGGGAGGATATAAGTTTGGTGATGTGAGTGTTTTGCGAACAGGTAAAGGTATCTTCTAGCTGATGAATAGCGTTGTGAAAAAGATGGCCATGTTATGGTTTTTTAGTTCTATATCAGTATATAGCTATGCGGGCACAAATGTTGCGGCATGTAATGTTGAAAAGATTAAGTCGAATATTTTATCTCATCTTGAAAGTATTCGTGATTACCAGTTTGTTACGGAGGTATTATTTGATGGTACTTTTGCTAACTCTCAAGTTAAAGGAAAGCGACCTAACCAATTGTATATTCAGCTTAGTATACAGCCGCCTTCCAAGCCACTCATAATCACAACCATTTATGATGGTGTTTACCAGTGGGTGGAATCTAAGAGTTCTTCAATGACACATGTAATGAAAATTCAGCTTGCAAAATTAACATCTCCTCAAAGGCCGTTTGATTCATCTTACAATGTAATGGGAACGGGTTTGTTGAATGGGGAAGGATATCCAGATACTATTTCTGTGTTGCTGACAACATATAATCTACAGGCCCAATGTGCAAATGAAACAATAAGTCTATCTGGACATATTAATATCGATGCATTCAAAAAATATGCAAAAACAGTCAAATTCCTGACATCTAAACCTGGTAGTGTAGAGCGGTTCGCAAGATTGTTTGGCTTTATAACTTTGAATTTTGATTCCAATGATTATACTGTTCGTGACTATTCTTTTGGTGCTGATAGCAACACAGTAAAATTTCATGTTAAGTTTTCCAGTTTTCAAATCAATCAAGGGTTGGATGATACGGTGTTTCGATATTCACCTCCTAGTGGCGTGGTAGTAACTGATATTACTAATGATTTGCTAATGCAAAATAGTCAAGCAATAAATTAACTTGTGTCAATATTCACAAAAACAGTAGTCTCTGAAAAAGCCGTGTTGCTGTGGATAATAATGTGCGCAATAGCGACTATTGCTAGTGTGTTGTTGGGTGGTGTCATTATATATTTTATATATGACTGTTGGCCTGTTACACGAATACAGTTTGGTGGGTTATGCCTGTCGAAAATTCAACCAGATTTTCTACAGTTTTTGCCTCTTATGATTGGTGTTGTAGCAGGTTCTGTGACGACTGGTAAGCTTTTGAAGGCCGGGAAAAAGTAGCTAGATGATGTCGTCAGCCCGGTAGGACACATTTTATATGCTATAGAAAGTGAGTATGGCCATCAAATTAATTGTCTACTCAAGCTGGCTTTTAGAGGTGTGTAACGCCGCACTATTCAAGCTCGAATTGTAACCGTAAAGCTTGTAGGGGGAGGGAGGTGCTGGTGGGTTTAATGCATCAACTAACCCACTTATGGTCTCCAGAGTAATCTGGCTCAAAAATAAGGCTGGCACTATACTTTTAGTGTCCGCTTGAAAACCCCTGAAACAGGTTGCAATTTTGGGTGAGGTTAATTCTTCTGTTAATGAAACGACTCTTTTTGTGCGCTATTGTTTATGCGGAGTTATGTTATTAGAGGAAGTTATGTGTTATTTCGACTTTTCTGGATCACAAAAAAATGAGAGCAGTCTATTCATCTTGATTAAGGAATATCCCTCGGAAGACCAGGTATGTGAGTGGCTTGTGTGTTAGGGATTTTCACATTTCTGAGTTGTTAGTTGTTTTGAAATGGAATATGAACCTTAAAAACAGCATTTTTTGTTGATACCTCGTCCATAATATAAGAAGGAAGGCGAAACCTTTATCAGGTTGTCGATTGAGTTTGAGTTCTCCAGCTAAAAATAATACTTCTTCTCTGACACCAAATTTCTGGGCTGTCATACCCGCCGCAGGTATCGGTGCGCGCATGGCATCTGACCGGCCCAAACAATATTTGCCACTTGCCGGACGAACGGTCATTGAGCACAGCCTGAACGCCATGCTGAATCATCCGGCGATTAAGGGTGTGGTGCTTGCCATTGCCGCTGATGATGAATATTGGACAGAGCTGGGTTATCAACATAAAAAACCGGTGTTGCTTGCACCAGGTGGGGCAGAGCGCTGTCATTCAGTGTTGAGCGCGCTTGATGTGTTGCGGGCAACGGCCAGTGAAGCCGATTGGGTGCTGGTGCATGATGCCGCACGGCCCTGTCTGCGTCAGGATGATATCAGCCAACTCATTGCATGCTGCAAACATCATTCGGTGGGCGGCATTCTCGCGGTACCGGTGAAAGACACCATCAAACAATCCACAGATTCCGGTGAAGCCAATACTATTTCTGCGACAGTTGACCGCTCTTTGTTGTGGCATGCACAAACTCCGCAAATGTTTCGTCTGGGTATGTTGCGTGATGCGTTGAGGCAAGCGCTGGCGGCGGGTGTG
>JAKISS010000068.1 GCA_021648485.1 Gammaproteobacteria bacterium | reverse complement strand
TCGTTGTCGTGGGTGCCGGTGTAGACGACGCTGTGGGTTTGGTGGTTGTGCGGGAGGTAGGGGTTGTCGGCGTTGCCGTCAAAGGCAAATTGCAGGATTTTCATGCCGGGCAGTTTGAATGTCTGGCGCAGTTGTTCGACTTCGGGGGTGATGATGCCGAGGTCTTCGGCTACCAGGGGAAGTTGATGAAAGGCGGTGTGCAGTGCGTGTAGCAGTGCTTCTCCCGGTGCTTTGACCCAGTGTCCGTCAATGGCGGTTTCTGCTCCGGCGGGTATTTCCCAGAAGGCTTCGAAGCCTCGGAAGTGGTCGATGCGCAGCAGGTCAAATAATGCGAGTTGGGTGCGCAGGCGTTCGATCCACCAGCTAAAACCATCTTCTTGCAGGCGTTCCCAGCGGTACTGTGGATTTCCCCAGTATTGTCCCGTTTCGGAAAAATAGTCCGGTGGTACGCCGGCGACAGTTTCAGCTTTGCCGTGGGCATCAACGGTGAAGTATTCCCGCTGTGCCCAGACTTCGGCGCTGTCGTGGGCGACGAAGATGGGTACGTCACCAAACAGGGCTATTCCATGCTGGTGGGCATAGTCTTTGAGTTGGTGCCATTGGCTGAAAAAGACAAATTGTTCAAACAGTACCTGGGCCATTTCGGGTGCCAGACGGTGTTTTGCTTTTTCCAGGGCGGCTGGTGTGCGGTCCCGTTCTTGTTCCGGCCAGTCCCACCAGGCTTGTTGGTGTTGTTCCCGGCGCAGGGCGATATAGAGGGCGTAGTCTTCCAGCCAGTGGGCATGTTCGGTTTGAAATGCGGCATAGGCTTGTCGCATTGTTGCATCGGCGTTGACTTCGAATCCGGCACGGGCTTGGCGAAGGCAGTCGAGGCGGTAAGTTTCACTGATACCGGGGGTGGCATTTGCCGGGCTGCGGGGTTTGTGCAACCAGCCGCGATCTGCCAGCCAGTCCAGGCTGATGAGCTGGGGGTTGCCTGCATGGACTGACAGACACTGATAGGGGGAGCCGTCTTCGTGGGTGGGCCCGAGGGGCAGCATTTGCCATATGCGTATGCCGCTGGCGGCGAGGAATTCGATAAAGCGGTAGGCGTTATGGCCCAGGTCACCTGCGCTCAGTTCTCCGGGCAGGGAGGTGGGGTGCAGTAACAGGCCGCTGCATCGACGGTGCTGAAATGGCCAACCGCCTGATGAGGTTTTCTTGTCTGACATAAAGTGTGGTTCCTTGAAATATATTCAGTCCGTTGCCTGACCGGGGCGCATGGTGCCGCCCATGGCGGGTTGGCCACTGCCGTGGGAAAACACTTGCGAGAGGTAGGAAGGTGGTGCTTCGCCTAACAGGTGATAGAGGTTGGCCAGGTGGCTGCGGTACAGGTATTCAAAACATTCAACGGATTCCGCTGAATTGTAATCACCAAACCACCAGAACCAGTCCGAGCCTTCGCAGATAGCCAGCTGATGTTCGGCTTGGGCTTGTCGTGTTGCATCCAGTTTGCCGCTGGCCAATACCCGGTCGAAAGCTTGTTTGGCATCGCCCAGCATATTCCAGCCGGTATTTTTGTCGGTGTCGCCAATCCAGGTGGAGAGGGTGCCGTAGACCCAGCTGCCTGCGACGAGGTGGGGGAGTTCGGTGGGGGTGATGTTGGCGTCGAGACAGTCTGAAAAGGTGGTCAGTTCCAGGTCGGGGTGCGTGGACAGTTTTTCATAGAGGGTGCGCAGAAAGTAATAGCCGTTTTCGGGGTAGTATTCCCAGGCGTTTTCGCCATCGAGGATGATGGAGGCCACGCTGTCGGGTTGGTCTTTGCAGGCGGCGGCAATGTTTTCAAGATGGTGTTGCAGGTTGGCGACGGCATCATCGGCTTTCCAGTCGGCATAGGTGAATCCGATGAGGTCTGAGAGGCCGTCGTCGCGAAAAAAGAGTGTGGTTTTTGTGTCGTGCAAGCGGTATGCGTGATGAACGCTTGCGTCACCACACAGGTTATTTTCTTCAGCGGGTTTGTGCAGGCTGTTGCGTAACACGGCTTCGCCGCTGGCGGTCCAGTCAAACGCGTATTCACTTAACAGTTGCAGCGTGGCTTCATTCAGGCTGCCTTCCGAGGGCCAGCAGCCGCGTGGCGTGTAGCCAAAATAATGTTTGAACACTTCCAGTCCGCGAGTCAGGTGCCAGCGTACCCGTGCGTCGCCACCCGGGTAGGTTTGCAAAGAGGGCAGGGTAACATCGGGCATGGCTTCCCGGGCTGATTCAATATCCAGTAAAAGCGGCATGATGGGGTGGGCGTAAGGTGTCACTGATAATTCGATTTGTTTGCGTTCCGCCAGGGTGCGGTAACGACCAATAAGGGAAGAGAGCAGTTCACCGATAATGCCCAGCAGTTCATGGCGGTCATGCAGGCTGTAAGTCGATTTTTGTGCCAGCAGTCGTTTGATGCGCGGGTCATTGCGGCGCACGGTTTCGCCCAGCCAGGCGAGGTGGTACCACATCAGCAGGTCAATGAAGAATTGTTCATTGGTGTAAACCATGGCTTCGGGATGATTGAGTAACCAGTCGGCGATGGTGGCAAGTTGTGCATAGGCCGGGAAGCGGTCGATCATATGGCGGCGGTTGGCGCGCAGGCATTCTTTGATCAGGCGCAGGCGATGGTCCGCAGCGGAAACCAGTACGGGTTCGGCGAGGGCGGCTAACAGGGGGTCTTTGATGCTGCCGGTGTTGTGCAGAAAATGTTGCACTTGTTGGGCGTAGTCATCTATCTGTTCCAGCAGGGTGGGGACAAAGTTGATGACGGCGCGTGCTTCGGGTACGGCTTCGAGGTGGGCGGCCATGTCAACGTAGTCTTTGATGGCGTGCAGATATGTCCAGGGCAAATAATATTCACCGTTGCGCTGGTCCCGGTATTCCGGCTGGTGCATATGCCAGTACAACACGACTTTGAGTTTTTGTTTATTTGACACGAGGTACGTTTCCAGATTAGCGGGCAATAATGGGGGGTCAATAAACAGTGGGTTAACGTACCCGGTGCAGTTCCTGTCCCAGCATGTCGGGCGTGACCAGTACGATGCCGTTGGGGGAGACGTGAAAGCGTTTGGCATCTTCGACTTCATCGTATCCGATCACGGTATCCGCCGGAATATGGCAGCCTTTGTCCAGTACTACCCGGCGAATGCGGCAGTGCTCGCCGATTTTTACATGTGGCAGTATCACGGAGTCTTCGATTTCGGTATAGGATTCGACATGCACATGGGAAAACAGCAGTGAGTGCCGTACTTTTGCACCGGAGACAATGCAGCCGCCGGAGACCATGGAGTCAACAGCCATGCCGCGCCGGTCGTCGTCATCGAAAACAAACTTGGCAGGCGGTGCCTGTTCCTGATAAGTCCAGATGGGCCAGTCGGCATCGTACAGGTTCAGGTCCGGTGTAACGCCAATCAATTCCAGGTTGGCTTCCCAAAAGGCATCGACAGTGCCCACGTCTCGCCAGTAGGCTTGTGTACCACTTTGTGCGTCCAGAAAAGGGTAGGCGAATACCCGGTATTTGTCGATGAGTGAGGGAATGATGTTGTTGCCGAAGTCATGGGCGGATTTTGTCAGATCGGCATCTTTGATCAGTTGTTCAAACAAAAAGGCTTTGTTGAAAATATAGATGCCCATGGAGGCCAGTGCTTTGTTCGGATTGCCGGGCATGGGGGTGGGGTTTTCGGGTTTTTCGGTAAAGGTTCTGATGCGGTTGTCGTTGTCCACACCCATCACGCCGAAGGCCTGCGCCGTTTTCAAATCTGTTTCGATACAGCCGATAGTGAGGTCTGCTTCGCTTTCCGCGTGTGCCGCCAGCATCGGGCCATAATCCATTTTGTAAATATGATCACCCGCGAGGACCAGCACATAATCGGGGTTATGAGCGCGGATGATGTCCAGGTTTTGATAAATGGCATCGGCTGTGCCTGCATACCAGGAGTCTGCGATGCGTTGCTGGGCAGGTAACAATTCCACGTACTCGCCGAATTCACCCCGCCAGTGTCCCCAGCCCTGCTGGATGTGCAGAATCAGTGAATGGGCTTTGTACTGGGTCAGCACGCCGATGCGTCGAATCCCGGAGTTGATGCAGTTGGAAAGCGGGAAGTCGATAATGCGAAATTTTCCACCAAAGGGAACTGCTGGTTTGGCGCGCCACTCGGTTAACTGTTTCAGGCGTGAACCGCGCCCACCTGCCAGAATAAGGGCCAGCGTATCTCGTGTCAGGCGACTGACAAAACGGGGTGAATGACTCATGGTGTTATGAGTTCTCCTTGTTGAAAAGGGATGTAGTGATTAATGTTCGGCGCAGACTGTAAGAGGGATGCTCTTGGTTTCTTTCTTTTTTTATTCATTTTTCATTCAATCATTCAGCAGGTAATGATTCAGGGTAAAAGTGCTGTTGATAAAAACATTTTCACAACGCACTGGATATTGTGTCACGGGTACCTACACTTCTTAAGCGTAGCAGCTCTGATGAAGAGCTGGGACAACATTGCTGCATTAACTGGCGTGGTACCTAGATCTTGCAAGTGCTCGCACTCACTCAGCACAAGCTCTTGACTCGTATAGCGATATGAAACTTTTCGGCAATCACAATAAGGATTACACTCAAAGTTGTCATTCGCTCTACGAATCAATATCTTGCACTGCGCAAGCACGATCACTTACAGGATCTAGGTACAATAAAAACCATGACGAAGACTCTTGATAAAACCGCTGTTACCTTGTCCGCCGATGAGAGAAAGATCATCGATGCCCGACACCATGATCCCTTTATGGTGTTAGGTCGGCATGGCTCTGGCCAACAGGCTACCGTTCGTGTATTCCAGCCGCATTGTCAGGAAATACGCCTGGGGGCTGACGGCCCCTTCATGCAACGGCAAGGTAATACCGATCTGTTCAGCTGGAGCGGCCCGGCTGAAACAGTTCCCCGTTTTTATTCCCTGCACTGGAAAGATAGTCATGGTCAGTCGCATGTCAAACATGATCCTTACAGTTTCGAGCCGCAATTGGCTGAATTTGATCTGCATCTGTTCGGCGAGGGGCGTCACTGGCATTTGTATCGGGTACTGGGAGCGCACGAACATGAAGTAGAGGGCATCCGGGGCATTCTGTTTGCTACCTGGGCACCTAATGCGGAGCGGGTGAGTGTAGTGGGTGATTTTAATCAATGGGACGGGCGCTGCCATTCCATGCGTTCCCGTGGTGGCAGTGGCGTTTGGGAGCTGTTTATTCCCGAATTGCAGCCCGGTGCTCTGTATAAATTTGAGCTGCGCAACCGGGACAGCGGTCAATTGCTCACCAAGACCGACCCTTACGCGCAACAATACGAATTGCGTCCGGATACTGCTGCGGTTGTTTGCCGCGAGACGGACTATAACTGGCAGGATGCAGACTGGCAGCAGCAACGCCAATCCACTGACTGGTTGCATCGGCCTGTTTCTGTGTACGAAGTCCATCTGGGTTCCTGGCAACGGGATGATGCAGGACAGTTTCTCAACTATCGGGAATTGGCGCATCAGTTGGTGAGCTATGTGAGCCGGTTGGGCTTTACCCATATCGAACTGCTACCTATTACCGAGCACCCGCTGGATGCTTCCTGGGGGTATCAGGCCACCGGGTATTTCGCACCGACCCGCCGTTTTGGACAGGCCGATGATTTCCGTTATTTTGTTGATCTCTGTCATCAACAGGGCATTGGCGTATTACTGGACTGGGTACCGGCACATTTTCCCAAAGATGATTTTGCCCTGGCCCGCTTTGATGGCAGTGCCCTTTATGAGCATGAAGACCCGCGTCGTGGTGAACACCGCGACTGGGGGACGCTGATTTATAACTTTGGCCGCAACGAGGTGAAAAACTTCCTGCTGGCCAGCGCCTTGTTCTGGTTAGAGGAATTCCACATTGATGGCTTGCGGGTGGATGCAGTGGCTTCCATGCTGTATCTGGACTATTCCCGCGAAGCCGATGACTGGGTGCCCAACATTTATGGTGGCAACGAAAACCTGGAAGCGATTGAGTTTTTACGTGAGCTGAACATTGTGGCTCATGAGCACCAGCCCGGTACCATGATCATCGCCGAGGAATCCACGGCCTGGCCGCAAGTGACCCGGCCTACCTGGCTGGGCGGTCTGGGTTTCAGCATGAAATGGAACATGGGCTGGATGCACGATACACTGGATTACCTGAGCAAAGACCCGATACACCGGCATTATCATCATGACCGGTTGACCTTCGGCCTGTTGTATTCATTCAGTGAAAACTTCATGTTGCCGTTTTCCCACGATGAAGTGGTACATGGCAAAAAATCCATGTTGTATAAAATGCCCGGCGACGAGTGGCAGCGCTTTGCCAACCTGCGACTGTTGTATACCTACATGTTTCTTTATCCGGGTAAAAAACTGTTATTCATGGGCAATGAATTTGCCCAGGGTGACGAATGGAATTTTGATCAGACTCTGGACTGGTATGTCACCGACTATCCTTTGCATAAGGGAGTACAACAGTTGATTGGTGATCTGAATCATCTATACCGGGATACTTCTGCACTGTACCAGCACGAGTTTGAAGAGGAAGGGTTTGAATGGATTGATTGCCACGATGCCGACCAGTCGATTCTTTCTTTTTTGCGCCGTGACGGTGATGAACATGTGATTGTGATTCTTAACTTTACTCCGGTGCCCCGCAACGGTTACCGCATCGGCGTACCGGATAAGACATTCTATGCCGAAGTGCTCAACTCGGATTCCGGGCATTATGGTGGCAGTAATATCGGTAATGCAGGGGGTATCAATGCCGAAACGATTCCCTGGATGGGGCGTCCCTGTTCAATACTGTTGGATCTGCCACCATTGGCGGCGGTAGTGCTACAACCTCATCGCTCAGGTTGAATCTGAATTGCGTATTTTGTTTGTCAGTAGCGAGGCCTACCCGCTGATCAAAACCGGAGGGCTTGGGGACGTGGCTGGCAGTCTGCCGCGTGCGTTATTGGATTTGCAGCTCGACGTGCGCCTGATCATGCCAGCTTATGCGGTGGCACTTGGGCAATTGACTGAAACAAACATACTCGCACAATTTTCCGAGGGTACCGATACCGTGACTCTGCGTGAAGGGCAGCTGCCCGGCAGTCCGTTGAAAGTCTGGCTGGTGGATGCTCCCGGTTATTTTGACCGTCCCGGCAACCCTTATCTTGACAGCAATGGTGAACCCTGGGCAGATAACGCTGAGCGTTTTGCCTTATTCTGTCGTATTGTTACTCGTCTTGCACTGAACCAGGCCGGGTTGAACTGGATGCCGGATATTGTGCATTGCAATGACTGGCAAACGGGGCTGGTGCCTGCCTTGCTGGAGTTGTCGGCACAGCGTCCCGCCACGGTATTTACGATTCACAATCTTGCTTATCAAGGCTTGTTTCCCGCAGACAACGTGCAGAAACTGGGTTTGCCTGCGAGCTGGTGGAGTCATCACGTCCTGGAGTTTCACGGACAGCTCTCGTTTATCAAGGGAGGGCTGGTGTTTGCTGATCGCATTAACACGGTCAGCCCGGGCTATGCCCGCGAAATACAGACGGCTGAATTTGGCAATGGACTGGACGGTTTGTTACGTCATCGCAGCGATGTATTAAGCGGCATCCTTAATGGTATCGACACAGAAGAATGGAATCCGGCCACTGACCCATTGCTGGAATCCCACTACGATGCCAATAATTTGTCTGGCAAACAAACTAACAAGCGGGCGCTGCAAACCGCACTTGGTTTGCCACGAAAACCGAGGACGCCATTGATTGGCCTGGTGAGCCGATTGGTGAGCCAAAAAGGTATCGACATCATTCTTGATGCAATGCCCGGCCTCGTAAAACTGCCGCTGCAACTCGTGCTGCTGGGCAGTGGAGACCGGGCTCTGGAAACCCGACTGATCACACTGGCCAGACAACACCCCAATAAACTGGCGATTAGTATTGGTTACGACGAAACTCTGGCGCACCGTATCGAAGCGGGTGCTGATATGTACCTGATGCCTTCCCGTTTCGAGCCTTGTGGCCTCAACCAGATGTACAGCTTGCGTTATGGCACTGTGCCCATCGTGCGCAATGTGGGGGGGCTGGCGGATACGGTCACCGATACCAGCGCCAAAACATTGGCCAACGGGACGGCCAATGGTTTTATCGTCAATACGGATGACAGTCTGGCATTATTGAAAACAATCAAACGCGCCTTGCGGCGCTATCGTGACAAAGCACAATGGCAGCAGTTGCAAACCACCGGAATGCAACAGGATTTTTCCTGGCGGAACAGCGCACAGGAATACCTGACCCTTTATCGGCACGCCCGACAGAGTAATCCCAAGTCAGTATTTAATACGGAATAAGTGCTCCTGACATTTTTTTGTTTGCCGAAAATACTTTTTACACATTATTTATGCTGTAGAGCTTGTAAGTTGCAAAATGGGAATCTATATTTTCCTTCACCACGACAACGCAAAGGAGCAGGGGTATGGCTAATGCGGGAAAGGCGGTAAGCAAAAAAAACACCGGTAAAAAATCCACCAGCAAAAAGTCGGCGACGAACGCCAAAAAAGCGAAAGGCGATACAGCCACAGCACAACAAATGGCCGACAGTGCATCCGCGCAAAGAATCGATTCGGATTATCGTCGTCGTATGATTGCGGAGGCCTCCTATTATATTGCCGAGCGCCATGGCTTCGTTAACAATTCACCCGTCGATGACTGGCTGGAAGCCGAAGTGTTGATAGATCGTCTGATTGAATCGGGGGAGACCGGACATGGAACATCGGTGTTATCCCCGAAACAATGATAGTTTTAATGTCACCCTCAGCAATCCCCGCCATGGTAGCGTCAATGCACAAGTGCATGACGTCAGCCGGGAGGGAATAGCGGCACGGCTTGATGACATGCCATTTCCACCCGGTACACTGGTGGATGTGGGGCTGCCAGAGAAACAACAAAAGCGTTTTCAGAGCGAAGACCTCAAAGGCTATGTCGTACATGCACGAAAAGGTGAAATCGGTCTCTGGTTGCTGGGGCCGAATAAACTGTTTTAGCGATGTGGGGCGATCAGACTTGCTCACCGGAGATGGCAGGTCCGCCCGGTAGTGTGTGCGGGTATATCCTGAGTCGCTTCCGGCAGTTGTACCCGCATTGTTTTATGACAATGAAACTTTGACGAATTTCTTTCGTCGAATCTTCGGCTATCCGCTAGTGATGCCTGGCGGATGGCTATCTGTTTGGGTCAATCAAAGTCAGCCCTCAGGGCAGTGCCATCACTATGATGGTACAATTTACAGCAGCAAATCAAACCTGAATTCCGTGAGTGTGAGCATTTGCGGGAAGCCGGTGTGTAAAAATTCAATATAAAGGGGTAGTCGGTGGAATTTTTAGCAGAGTACGGGATGTTTGCCGCGAAGGCATTTACCATTGTGTTAGCGGTTTTGGTGGTTGTTATTGTAGTTGTTGGCGTAATAGCAAAAAACAAAGATAAACCTGATGAGCGTATAAAAATCACCCGCTTAAATGATCAGTACGATGATGTCAGTATGATGATGAAAACCGTACTGCTTAACAACGATGAAATAAAAAAGCTGGAAAAAGAGAAAAAAGCAAAAATCAAAAAAGAGAAAAAAACACCACAGAATCCCGATAAAAAACGGGTCTTTGTCTTGGACTTTGATGGTGATATCAAAGCCTCAGCCGTGACATCACTGCGCCAGGAGGTTACCGCCATTTTAATGGTGGCAGAAAAAAATGATGAAGTCTTTGTTCGCGTCAGTAGTGCGGGGGGTATGGTCAACACATACGGGTTGGCGGCATCTCAGCTCAAACGAATTAAGGATAAAGAGATCAGGCTGACTATTTCTGTGGACAAGGTGGCCGCAAGTGGCGGATATATGATGGCGTGTGTTGCTGACCATATTCTGGCTGCGCCTTTCGCGATAGTGGGTTCAATTGGGGTGGTTGCGCAAATCCCCAATTTTAATCGATTGCTTAAAAAACATGATATTGATTTTGAAATGATTACGGCAGGTGAATATAAACGTACGTTGACCCTGTTTGGTGAAAACACTGAGCAGGCGCGGAATAAATTTAAAGAAGATATAGATGATGTGCATGACCTGTTTAAAAATTTTGTTAAACAAGAGAGACCCGTTGTGGATATTGAAAAGATATCCACCGGTGAATACTGGTTTGGTATCCGTGCGAAAGAGCTGGCTTTGGTGGATGAGTTGAAAACCAGTGATGACTATTTACTGGATTGTGTTTCTCAGGCGGATATTTACAGCGTCAAACACGTTGAAAAAAAGAACTTAGGTAAAAAGTTTTCAGGTTTTTTAAGTAGTATTACCGAGGATGTGATGACGAGAGCACAAACGAAATCGAATGAAACGCAGCTATCTTGAGTGTCAGGAAGTTGCTTTGTACCATGTTCTTCATGCTGACATCACAGAGCAAATGCTGAATAACGCTTGACTCCGTTGCCGGGTACGGAGTCTAGACTACGCTTGTCAGAATTGATGGCAGGAGCAATTAATGCGTATTTCACCCGTGACCACGCGAGAGGCAGAAAGCGCTCGCGAACATGGTCAAGCCGCCACAAAAAATGCCCGGAAGCCGGGTCTTTCCAAAAGTACGTTGATGGGCAGCATCATCGCGGGTATTGCGGCGTCTACCTGCTGTCTTGGTCCGCTGATATTGCTGACGCTGGGCATCAGTGGTTCGTGGATCGGTAATCTCAGTGCCATGGAGCCGTATCGGCCGGTTTTTATTGGTATTACGCTGATTCTTCCCGGGCTGACTTTTCATAAACTGTACAGGGCTCCGCAGGCCTGCGCTGTGGATAGATCCTGTGCGCGGCCTGATAATCTGCATAAGCAGCGCATTATCTTCTGGCTGGTCAGTCTTTTCGTTTTCATCACAGTGAGTTTCCCCTGGTACGGCCCCTGGTTACTGGCGTAAGGATGTCGGTGCTGGCGAGTGTGGAAGGTATTGGATTAGCTTGTTTGGTTAACTGCTTGTAATTGATGGAATTGGTGCCTTTGAAGAATCAAGATCACGTTGTTTTTTTAAGTCTTTGTAATAAATGCGTTTAATTGAAAGGTGAGCGCGATGAACAAGATTTTCTTTATCCTTCTGCTGGCAGTGGCCGGCACGCTGTTGATGCCTACTGCAACGCTGGCCGGTGAGTTAAAAACGGTCACTCTGTCCGTGGACAAAATGACCTGCAACCTGTGTCCCGTCACCGTGAAAAAGGCGCTGCGGAAAATCGATGGTGTGCGTGAGGTGAATGCCAAATATGAGGGTGACGGTATGGGCTGGGCGACGGTGACTTATGATGCTGCCAAAGTAAAAACAGACGATTTAACTGTTGCGACGGAGCAGGCGGGTTATCCGTCACGGCTCAAACAATGAACGCCAGGAATAAGCGGCTGCACATCGCCATTGTGGGCACCGGTTCTGCGGCTTTTGCGGCAGCGATTAAAGCGGTCGAAGAAGGTGCACGGGTTACCCTCATTGAGGGCGGCGAAGTTATCGGCGGTACTTGCGTTAACACCGGCTGCGTGCCATCAAAGATTTTTATTCGTGGCGCGCACATTGCTCATCTGCAAGGCCATCATACGATGGCTGGTATTCCGCTAAATGCACCGGGTATTGATCGTCCAGCCATGCTGGCCCAGCAACAGGCATGGGTCGAAAAACTGCGGTACGCCAAATATGAAAATATTCTGGAAAACAATCCCGGCATTACGTTGTTGCGTGGTATGGCTCGTTTTCAGGATGCCAATACGTTGCTCGTCACGCGCCCCGATGGCGATGACCAGGTTGTGCGGGCTGATCGTATTTTGCTGGCGGTGGGTGCCCGTGCTGCTGTGCCGGATATCACGGGGCTGGCGGACACACCCTTCTGGACATCCACCGAAGCGTTGATGACAGACACCATTCCGCAACGTCTCATTGTGCTGGGTGGCTCAGTGGTTGCATTGGAACTGGCGCAGGCCTTTCGTTATCTGGGTAGCGAAGTGAGTATACTTGCACGCAGTACGTTCTTGTCAAAAGAAGACCCGGTAATTGGCGTAGGTTTGCAACAGGTTTTTGCCGATGAAGGCATCAACGTTGTCTTTAATACCATGACGAATGCCGTGAGCCATAATGGTCAACAATTCACATTAATGACAAATAATGGCGAGTTTTGTGCGGATCAGTTACTTGTTGCAACAGGACGTGAGGCTAACATTACAACGCTGGCGCTGGATAAGGCCGGCGTGGAAATCGATGCACAAGGCGCTATCGTTATTGACGAGCACATGCGTACGAATGTAAAAAATGTTTATGCCGCAGGTGACTGCACCCAACAACCGCAATTTGTGTATGTTGCTGCTGCTGCGGGTACCTGTGCTGCACGCAACATGATGGGTAGCAGTGAGGCTCTGGATTTATCCGTCATACCTGCCGTGGTTTTTACCCATCCTCAAGTTGGCACTGTGGGGCTCAACGTGCAGCAAGCGACAGCACAGGGTCTGGTGGTGGAAAGCCGCACATTAGGCCTGGAACATGTACCGCGTGCCCTGGTCAATATGAATAAATCCGAGTTAAAAAACGGTTTTATCAAACTGGTGGCGGAAAAAGACACGGGTCGTATTCTTGGTTGTCAGGTGCTGGCGACCGAAGGGGGTGAAATTATTCAGAGTGCAGCACTGGCGATACGCAACAGCATGAGCATTCAGGAACTGGCCGGGCAACTGTTTCCCTATCTGACTATGGTAGAAGGACTGAAACTTTGTGCGCAAACCTTCAATAAAGATGTAGCACAGCTCTCTTGCTGTGCGGGTTAGAACCGATGAGCTAAGATGTCAACAAACAAACGGAACATTAGTCAATGACATCAACAACTTTCACTATTGGTAAACTGGCGGCAGCGGCAGAGGTGAACGTCGAGACTATTCGGTATTATCAACGTCTGAAACTTATCATCGAACCCCCTAAACCGACCCAGGGGTATCGGCATTATCCCGCAGAATATGTTTTGCGTGTACGCTTTATCAAACGAGCCCAGCAATTGGGTTTTATGCTCAAGGAGATCCAGGAGTTACTGGAACTGGGTGATGGCCATTGTCAGCAGGTGCAACAACTGGCGCAGATCAAGCTGAAAAAAATCGAGGAACGAATTGCTGATCTGAATGCCATGCATGGCGTACTGGACAGTTTGCTCACACAATGCCAGACGAGTAAAACAGGTGATGCCCGTTGCGCACTGATTGAGACCATTGCCACACATAAAATCTAGGGGAATATGTAACATATTCCCCTATTTGTTTGTTTCTTTTTTCCCCTCCCCAGGAATCACAATATTTCCTTATTGGCTTGAATGAAAAAATAGTTAAGACGGTTTTTTGTGCTGGTGTATTTCCCGGTGTGAGCGACTGATAACCCGGAGTTTGTTTTCGGGGTGAGAAGAGTATTTCCCCCTGGTTTTTGTTGATGTTAATACCTTTTTTAGCCTGTTGCGGGGTTATTTGTTTCTTGAGGTTATAGTTTTCAGTTTTCTCATGTTTTCAGGGCTTATATGTGTTTTCCCTGGGGCTTGTCCCAATTGATATCATCCAGTCTTTGGGATATTTCTATGATGTGTATAAATATACAGATCCCTCTTAAATTTTTTAATTTTTTTTATAAAAAGAGCAGGGTTTTTTGTTGAGCCGTCAATGAATCAAGGAGAGAATAAATGACGAAAATTGTAAAAATGGCCACTTTTTTTGTTGCCATCATTGTTTCTGTACCCATGGCTGTCATCGCAGACAATGTTCCCTGGGGTTACACTGGCCCGAATGGTCCCGGGGATTGGGCTGATATGCGCCAGGAATTCAAGCTTTGCGGCAGTGGTAAAGAACAATCACCCATCAACATCAGTGGAGCAAAGAGCGCAAATCTCCCTGCTATTCAGTTTGATTACAAACCTGGCAGTCTGGAAATTCTTCATAATGGTCACACCGTTCTGATAAAACGTGCCAAAGGCAGCAGTATTACCGTCGGTGGGGAAAAATATGAATTGTTACAGTTTCACTTTCATAGTCCTGGTGAAAATACGGTCGATGGTAAGACTTTCCCCATGGAAATTCATCTGGTGCATAAAAGTGCTAAGGGTAAAATCATGGTGCTTGGCGTGTTCACCAAAATCGGTGCGAAAAATGCGGTGCTGGACAAAGCCTGGAATCATATGCCGCAGCAATCAGGTGACAGGAAACAAGTGGCATCGGTGAATATCAATGCTGCTGACCTGCTGCCAACTGACCGGAGTTACTATAGCTTCAAGGGCTCGATTACCATACCGCCCTGTAGCGAAGGTATTGAATGGATAGTGTTGAAAACCCCAGTTGAGGTTTCTGATGAACAAATAAAGCAATTCTCCCGGGTTGTCGGCGAGAATGCCCGCCCTGTACAGCCTGTGTATTCACGAACACTCTACATGATGGAGTAATACTGAAAGGATGAAGGAGGGGAGAAGGAAAGTGAAGGCTCAAGTGCGGTGTCTTCACTGTTGCGAGGACCGCACCCGAATGGTGTGGTCCTTTTTTCAAATTATTTCCCGATTATCCGCAATTCTCCAGCCGCAGGCACTACCTTACGGAAATGGAAAATAGAGCGGCAGAACAGAAAGGCAGAACAATGAGTAAGAATCAGGTTTAGTTTCAGCCCAACTGATGCGGGTTGTGTCCATGAATGCATTGCATGCGGAGATGAACCGGCATGGCTGGACACGCGTTTTCAATCATGCCTATCCGCTATGAACAGTTACGCGCACAGATTGAAGGGCAACTCCGCACAGGCATTGATCCTTATGGTACAGAAAACCCGGCTGAATTTTCTGCTGCCAGCAGTTAACGCCTCCTAGAACATCCAGGTTTTTGGGTCAGTGTGAGCCGACTTTTGATCGAGCAGGTGCATTCCTTTCACGCAACGTACAATTACCCAAATTGCCCAAAATAACAAAATAAAATACCCAAGAATCATCGAAGTGAGCATAAAACCGATCAATATATACAAAACACCAATCCAAAATGTTCTGATTTGAAATTGATAATGGCTTTTTAACCAATCTGGCGCATCATCTTTATTGCGGTAAGCCATGACAACGCCAATAATCCCGGTAATGCCGGTAAAGATACTGATCAGGTATAAAATATAGATCATTTGTACAGCACCTTGAGCGCTTGGTTTTTCTTGTGCGATGACCTGATTCATGCGGTTATCTCCTGCGGTTTTTTGATAAAGTGTTTTTCATATGCCCATAACAATGAGTTTCAGGTGCTATGCTGAGCGTGCGTCACATTCATTTATGCTGTCTTTCAACGAGCAAGGCAGATTTTTTGTGAAAATTGTGTTGAAAGTGTTGGGGTTTGCCGAAACATGGTGTTGCCAGCGTGCGTGATGTCTAATTCTACCTGTTTTTCACTCAGAGGACTGCATACTGCCTGATTGAGTGAGGTAGCACAAAATAAATTTTTTGCTGGCCGTATTGCCGGGCATAGACTGTTGACGAGCCCGAAATTTATTTTTTTGATTGTCGAGATAATTTTTATCATCAAACATGACATGATGGTCATTTTTGTAATGGTTTACTATGGAGGTTTTTAGAAATGGAAATACAGTACACCACCAGTATTAACGGTACTGATAAGGAAAAAGTTTTACTGTTGATTGAGGCCAGTCTACAGGCCTACAACGCGTTTAATGATGATGACCCCGAAAAATGTCAGAAAAAGGAAATTGTCGCACCTGCTGGTTTTGATTGTGTTGAATGCTGGACAGGTATTGATGCTATTTTCAATCACGATAAAACAGTTGAATGTTACGGTGTTGTATTTCGCTCTCATCTCGCGCCATATACTTATATTTTTGCATTTCGAGGGACTTCATCAATATTGGATATGCTCGATGATCTTGGTGCGGAATCGACATCATTCACACCCTATGAAAAAAGTGTAGAAATACCATCGGGCGTAACGGTTGAGTCTGGATTTTATGATGTTTATAGCTCAGCCAGGAAAAATATACCCTCCATGCAAAGTCAGCTATTTCAATTGATTGATAAATACGAGGCTTCAGATAAACCCATCGATCAACTGTATATTACCGGCCATAGTCTGGGATCGGCGTTGAGTGAACTCTTTACGCTGGACGTTGCCTTGTCACGCCCCTCCATTACCGCATCAAATATTAATTACGCATGCCCACGGGTTGGTAATCGGGATTTTGTGACCTTTTATGAACAGCAAGCAGCACAACAAAACAACAATACACGAACACTTCGCGTGCAGAACACTTATGACAAAGTTCCGTGTGTTCCGCTTGAAGACATGGGTTATCAGCATCTTTCTTATGCCTGCATCATTGCCTTTTACAAGGACAGCTGGATTGGAAAGGCTGATCTTCTGGCCTGTCATTCTGCTCTGAATTACCAGGCAGTCTTGAAGTGCGCAGCAGAAAATGAGCAAGGTATTTGTGTTTGCAAGAAACTGAATGTTCCTGGTAATGACTATGCTGTAACCTCAAAGAAGCCGGAAAAAAGTACAATTTGCAGTTTTTGGTAAGTTACTAAAAAGCAATTAAGAAAGGAAAAAACCAAAACAGATAAGCTATACCCGTAACGATTGAAGTTTAAGTCTAATTGCACACCCTGTTTGCTCTATGATCACGTTTTACGACAGGTGACGGATGATGCAACGTCGGAATTCTAACGTCAGCAAAATCATCCGCTGGAATCAAGCTGTGTTTCGTACCCTTTGAATGGTTTTCTGCGCATCCAGTTTCCCATAAAAATTTCCGGGGTCTGCCTAGGGGGCGTTAACCCTCATTTTGACAGTCCTGCCGGCGCTCATTTTGTATCCCTCAAGGCATTGCGAGCGCGGTGTGGTTGTTCCACATAAGCGAGCGACAACGCTGAGGGATAAAAAATGAGCACCGGCCCTTCGGGTTGCGCCTGAAAAAACGCCAGGCGGTGTTATTCGTCGCTCATTTGGAATGACCAAATGTCTCTCCTCTCGCCTTGCCTGACGATTTTTCAGGCACAACAGGATTGTCAAAATGAGGGTTAACACCCCCTGGTTACCAGGACGATAAACAGTGTTACTCAGCTTGTAGTCGGCCTAAATCCTGCCAAATATTTCCTGAGGGTAAATCAAATAATCAATAAAAACCCGATTGGGTCTGCTGTCATATTCCGCAACAAAGGGAGCGGTCGCTACCTTCATATAGACGCAGACAGTAACAAGAGTAACCATGGGTTGACCCGCGTTGGCACGGTGGCAAGATCAGAAAGCAGGATATGGAGATTGCAAGTAGCTATCTGAATACGGAAGAGCTTCAGACACTGAACAATCGAGCTGGAGAGTATCTGATTTTTGCTGAGAGACAGGCAATATGACGGATTGCAGTGACCATGTATGACGGGATCAAGAAACTCGATGGTTTTTTGACCATGTTGAATGCAAGCAAAACGCTGTACCACTACGTTGAATATGATCACCGAGATGGAAAAGGAATTTACCCAGGCCAGTTGCCTGGATGAATGGACAAGTTTTACTGTAAACTCTTCGTCCAATTCAAGGTGGGTGTTCTCGTTGGCCCCTACAAGCCCGGCTGAGTCATCGTCACTGAGAATGAAGAGAAACTGTACCTGATTCGCGAAACCAAAGACACACGCAACCTGGCTGATCTTCGTGATAAGGAGCGGGA
>JAKISS010000006.1 GCA_021648485.1 Gammaproteobacteria bacterium | reverse complement strand
TGCGCTGCCTCGGGTGCGGGGTGGAGCAGTCCGGTAGCTCGTCGGGCTCATAACCCGAAGGTCACAGGTTCAAATCCTGTCCCCGCTACCAACTACGAGAAAATGGTTTTGTGGAGTGCCCGACGATTGGGCTCAGCTTTCATTCGGCGCAGCCGCTGAAGGCCACAGGTTAAAATCCTGGTCCCGCTACCAATTATGAGAGAATGGTTTTGTGGAATGCCCGACAAAGTGGGCTTAGCTTTCATCCGGCACAGCCGTTGAAAGTCACGGGTTGAAATCCTGTTCCCGCTACCCATCGAGAAAAAGTTGAATGATTCCACGAGGAGTCAACGATTCGAATGCGGATCGCAAAGGCCACGAGTAAACGTGGTTTTTTTTTAACTTTTTTTTGTTAACAGTTGTTAGCTTTTTGTTAAAAAAACGGTTGAAATGCTGATGTAGTTTGGTGTGCAGATCGTCAGACGCTATAATTACTCTTGGTTAAAGTGGTTGATGTGATGGTGGGCCTAGGGCCCATTTTTTGTTTCTGGAAAAAGTGCTTAATTGGAGCGAGATTGTGCGGCAAATACCAGCGCATATACAGGCGGTTATCGCCCCGGTGGTCGAATCATTGGACTGCGAACTCGTGGGCATTGAATATGGCAGACAGGGCAATCGTGGCCTGTTGCGTGTGTATATTGATAAAGAGAACGGCGTTGGTGTGAGTGATTGTCAGCGCGTGAGTCACCAACTGAGTGGTGTACTGGATGTGGAAGATGTTATCCAGGGACAATATCAGTTGGAAGTATCATCGCCAGGACTTGATCGACCATTATTTACGCTGAAACATTTTGAGCAGTTTGCGGGCCATAACGTTAAATTGAAGTTGGTAACGCCGATTAATGGACAGCGTAAATTCAGAGGCACCTTACAGGGTGTCGAAAATGAGCAGGTAATCGTAAGTATTGGTGAAAATGAATTGGTATTGGCACTGGGTGCCATTGATGTGGCAAATCTGATTGCTGACTTTTAGTGGGCAAAGTGTAACCAGGCGTGCAAAAACAGTCGTAAATTGAGAGCAACAAGTTAGAGAAAAATCTACATGCCCTGGGTAACAGGCCACGGCTATGAGTGAGGCGGAGAGCGATGAACAGCAAAGAAATATTGATGGTTGCAGATGCCGTATCGAATGAGAAGGGACTCGATAAAGAAACGATTTTTGGTGCCATTGAAGCAGCGTTGGCTACGGCCAGCAAAAAACTGAGTGGTATAGATATCAATGTGCGTGTTGATATCGACCGAACAACGGGTGAATACAAAACCTTTCGTATCTGGGAGGTGTTTGAGGATGACTCCGAAGATTTTGAAGATCCTGATACGCAAATCAAGTTGACTTATGCGCTAAAGAAAAACCCGGATATCAACGCCGGGGAGTTCATTGAAGAGCCGATGGAATCTGCTGAGTTTGGGCGTATTGCGGCACAGGCTGCAAAGCAGGTCATAGTACAAAAGGTCCGTGACGCCGAGCGTGCGCACGTTGTTGAGGCTTTTAAGGGACGTATTGGCGAATTGGTTATGGGTGTGGTCAAGCGCTTGGACAAAGGCAACATCATTATGGACCTTGGCGAAAATGTTGAAGCCCTGGTGCCGCGCGAAGATATGATACCGCGTGAGGCAGTGCGCCCTGGTGATCGCGTACGAGGTTATTTGAAAGACGTACGTTCCGAAATGCGTGGCCCACAATTGTTTGTAAGTCGCACGGCACCGGAATTATTGATCGAATTGTTCAAATTGGAAATCCCCGAAGTGGGTGAAGGCCTGATTGATATTCTGGCGGCTGCACGCGATCCCGGCTCACGCGCGAAAATTGCGGTTAAATCCAATGATGCCCGTATCGATCCGGTAGGTGCCTGTGTTGGCATGCGAGGTTCGCGGGTGCGTGCGGTGTCCAACGAACTGGCTGACGAACGTGTGGACATTATTCTTTGGGACGAAAACCCGGCGCAGTTTGTGATTAATGCCATGTCACCTGCGGAAGTGGTGTCCATTGTGGTGGATGAAGAAAACAATGCCATGGATATTGCTGTGGAAGAGGAACAACTTTCGCAGGCCATTGGTCGTGGCGGTCAGAATGTACGTCTTGCCAGTGAGTTGACCGGCTGGACGATCAACGTGATGTCTGACGAGCAACTGTCGGAAAAAGGCGAGCAGGAAGGCAAGGCTGCCTTGCAATTATTTATGTCGCAATTGGATGTGGACGAAGAATTTGCCGGTATTCTTGTGCAGGAAGGTTTTACCAGCATCGAGGAAATTGCCTATGTGCCATTGGAAGAGATGCTGGGCATTGAAGAATTTGACGAAGATATTGTGAATGAATTGCGTAACCGTTCCAAAGATGTATTGCTGACCAAGGCACTGGTGCAGGAAGAAGTGCTGGATGAAAAGCAGCCAGCAGAAGATTTGCTGACAATGGAGGGAATGGATCAGCACCTGGCTTTTGTTCTAGCCAGTCGTGATGTGATCACCATGGAAGATCTGGCGGAGCAATCCGTTGACGAATTAATGGACATCGAAGATATGGATGAAGAACGGGCCGGTAAATTGATTATGACCGCACGAGCTCCCTGGTTCGCTGAAGATACAGCGGCTGGCGAATAACAGGGTTAAGTGATTGGGGGAAGTTATGTCAGGCGTAAGTGTAAAACAATTAGCTGAAGTTTTGAGTGTTCCGGTGGATCGTTTACTGGGTCAGTTGGACAAGGCGGGCATGTCGTTTGAAAGCGGCGAGCAAATCGTTAGTGACGAAGAGAAAATGAAGTTACTGGATTTTCTGCGTGATACCCACGGCGGTGGGGAAATAAAGGCCAGTGAACCGAAAAAAATTACCCTGCGTCGCAAGACTGTTTCTGAACTGAAACAACCGAGCGGTGCTGGACGAGGTGCAACGCGCGGTAAAACAGTGAATGTTGAAGTGCGTAAAAAACGGACTTACATGAAACGCAGCGAAGTTGTTTCCGAAGAGGCTGAAAAGCTCAAGGCGGAAACAGATAAAATTGCACAGGATCGCCTTGATGCAGAAAAAACGGCTGAACTTGAACGCCAGCGCCGTGTTGATGCAAACGAAGCAAAGGCCCGAGAAGAACAAGAGCGCCTGGCAGAAGCAGAGGCGAAAAAACGGGAAGAAGAGGCCGTATTAAAAGCAGCCACAGCGGTAGTGACGACCCCTGCGACTCCCGCCCAACCGGCTGTTGCGGAGAAAACCACTGATAAACGTGGTGTGAAGCGTGAGCGTGCAGACAAACCTGGGAAAGCGGAAAAACCAACGAAATATGGTCGTAAAGAACTGCATGTAAATGCCAGTAAATCAGGTCGCCGCAAGAAGAAGCCCCGGCGTACTCGTGGCGCAGTGTCTTCCGGACCGACTGAGCATGGTTTTGAAATGCCTGTGGCACCTGTGGTGCGCGATGTCAGCATTCCCGAAACCATTACTGTTGGCGAACTTGCACAAAAAATGGCTGTAAAGGCTGCTGCCGTTATCAAAGTGATGATGGGCATGGGCAGCATGGTGACAATCAATCAGGTGCTTGACCAGGAAACCGCAACCATTGTTGTGGAAGAAATGGGTCACAAAGCTGTACTGGTGAGTGACAATGCGCTGGAAGAAAGTATTACGCAGGTATCTGCTGCTGAAGGTGAGCAGATAGCGCGTGCGCCTGCCGTTACCATCATGGGTCACGTAGATCACGGTAAAACATCGCTGTTGGATTACATTCGAAAATCAAAAGTGGCCGCAGGCGAAGCGGGGGGAATTACCCAGCACATTGGTGCCTACCATGTGGATACGGATCTTGGCCCGATCACTTTTTTGGATACACCCGGACATGCGGCATTTACCGCGATGCGGGCGCGTGGTGCGAAAGCCACCGATATTGTTGTATTGGTTGTGGCTGCTGATGACGGTGTTATGCCACAAACCAAAGAGGCTATTCAACATGCCAGGGCTGCGGGTGTGCCGTTAGTCGTGGCGGTGAATAAAATTGATAAAGAAGACGCACAACCGGATCGCGTCAAACAGGAGTTAGTGGCCGAAGAAGTGGTGCCGGAAGACTGGGGTGGTGATACACAATTCTTACATGTGTCCGCATTGACCGGTGAAGGTGTTGACAAGTTACTGGAAGCAATTTCTCTGCAAGCAGAAGTGCTGGAACTCAGTGCAGTGAAAGATGCACCCGCACGCGGCGTGGTTATTGAATCACGTCTGGACAAAGGACGAGGCACGGTGGCAACGGTGCTGGTGCAAAGTGGTACTTTACGCAAGGGTGATATGGTGCTTGCTGGTCAGGAATATGGCCGAGTGCGCGCTTTGTTGGACGAAAATGGCCAACCTACCGCCGAAGCAGGCCCATCGATTCCGGTGGAAGTATTGGGCCTTTCGGGCACGCCTAGTGCTGGCGATGAAATGCTGGTAGTGGACGATGAACGCAAGGCGCGTGAAGTGGCGTTGTTCCGCCAGGGGAAATTCCGTGATGTGAAACTGGCGCGTCAACAAAAAGCCAAACTGGAAAGCATGTTTTCGCAAATGGAAGAGGGCGAAGTGAATACCCTCAATCTGGTCGTGAAGGCGGATGTGCAAGGTTCGGTGGAAGCTCTTAATGAGTCGTTGACAAAACTGTCTACAGACGAAGTGAGGGTGAAAATTGTAGCCAGTGGTGTGGGCGGCATCAACGAATCTGATGTCAATCTGGCTGTGGCCTCTTCCGCAGTCATGATCGGCTTTAATGTGCGTGCTGACGCGTCAGCGAAACGTATTATCGAAGAAGATGGTATCGACCTGCATTATTACAGTGTGATTTACGATGCCATTGATGAAGTGAAAAATTCACTGAGCGGTATGCTGGCACCGGAGTTCAAAGAGGAAATCGTGGGTCTTGCCGAAGTGCGCGATGTTTTTCGCTCTCCCAAGCTGGGCGCTATTGCAGGCTGCATGGTGACGGAAGGTGTGGTGAAACGAAACAATCCCATTCGTGTATTGCGCGACAATGTGGTGATTTACGAAGGAGAGCTGGAATCGCTGCGTCGCTTCAAGGATGACGTACAGGAGGTTCGTTCCGGTACAGAATGTGGTATTGGTGTGAAAAACTACAACGACATAAAAGCAGGCGACCAAATTGAAGTCTTCGAACAAGTCGAAGTTAAACGTACCCTGTAACGGCTCTGTCTGTTCGTTTGTAGATTTGCGGAGTAAATAATCATGGCCAAAGAGTTTAGTCGCACACGCCGGGTGGCGGATCAGATTCAGCGGCACATGGCTGAGCTGATCCAGATGGAACTGGGTGATCCACGGGTGGGTATGGTCACCGTCACGGGTGTCGATGTCACGCATGAATTTGAACGGGCGCGTGTGTATTTTACTGTGCTGGATGAAAATCTGGCGGATACAGAACAGGCGAAAAAATCCGTTGAAAGCAGCACGCTGGCCCTGAACAAAGCTGCTGGTTATTTACGTACTGCATTGGCCCGGCGTCTCAAGTTGCGGACCACACCCCAGCTGGTTTTTATTTACGATTCCTCGATGGAATACGGGAATCGTTTAACGGACCTGATCAAACAGTCAGGCACAGCCTCTGCCGGGGTTGATGAGCCAACAAACAAACCTGCTGACTCCCCGCCTGAAAAATCAGAGTGATTTGAGCAGCAACCCTCCCGTTTCTTTTTTAATGCTTTTGGAGAATGATTGTGGCACGTCGTCGTAACCGTGGCCGAAGTGTGAATGGCGTATTGTTATTGGATAAACCCACCGGCATTACCTCCAATGCCGCCCTGCAAATGGTCAAACGGCTTTTTAATGCGAACAAGGCAGGGCATACCGGCAGTCTTGATCCGCTGGCATCAGGCATGTTGCCCATTTGCCTTGGAGAGGCCACCAAAATTTCCGGTTTTCTGCTTTCTGCGGATAAGGAATATCGCGCAACCTGTAAGCTGGGGGCAACCACCGACAGTGGTGATGCTGATGGTGAAATTCGCGAAACACGCCCGCTGGGGGAGCTTGCTGTCGCACAGGTAGAAGGGGTGCTAGAAAATTTTCTGGGCCAGAGTCAGCAAATTCCTCCCATGCATTCCGCGATCAAACGTGACGGCCAGCCTCTTTATAAGTTGGCCCATCAGGGTATTGAAGTCGAGCGTGAGCCGCGTGATATCACCATTCATTCCTTGAAACTACTGCGACTTGACGGCGATGAGCTGGAACTGGATGTGCGTTGCAGCAAAGGCACCTACATTCGAGTACTGGCTGAGGACATCGGTGAAGTATTGGGCTGTGGTGCTCATGTAGCAGCTCTGCGACGTACCGGTGTCGGTGCCCTGGATGGACATGCCATGTATACACTGGAGTTCCTGCAAGCCATTGTGGAGCAATCAGGTTCACATGCACTGGACGAATTGCTGTTACCCATGGAATCCACCCTGCCGGATTGGCCGGAAGTGTGCCTCCCGGAAGATGCCAGTTTTTATCTCTGCCAGGGGCAGGCGGTATTTGTCCCGCAGCTTAAGGATCGTGGCTGGGTGAAACTGTATGCCAGCGACAAACGCTTTCTGGGTTTGGGTACCGTGCTGGATGACGGGCGGGTTGCGCCTAAACGGCTGTTGAGCACAAATTGAAATCACTTCACCTAAGTTACACAACCGCATGAAATATAAAATTAATTTATCAAAAAAACAAACCTGAAAGCAGTTCCAGAGGTGCAAAATGCCTACAGGGTATCGCATTATTGTATATTCTCACCAGCTGAATTATTCAAATACAGTATTTTGTTCATCGTCAACGGCTTTTTGACAAGTTAGGGACAGAACCTGCTGTTCATGAAATGCTGAATTATCTTATTGATCACCAGCCCTCTCAACTGCATGTAGCGATGACCTCCCGCTCCATACCCCCCATTGCGTTATCCCGCATGCGGGTGCGCAGACAGTTGGCAGAAATAGGGGAGTCGGATTTACGTTTTACTCATCCGGCGCTGGCTGGAATCCGGTGATTTAAACAACAAAAATAAGTATTCATTGCTCATTTAAAAAACATCGAATATTTAACGCAAAGGTCGCAAAGACGCAGAGGGCGCAAAGTTTTTAATATTTTTCTCTGCGTCCTTTGCGCCTCTGCGACCTCTGCGTTTATAACTCGTCACTTGTTAGTGCCACTATAAAATAACTTCCCATTGTGCTGGGCGCTTTTTATTCCTGATTCACATTTAACGTAATGACATTCGATTTGTACTGGTCAAATAAGCCATAGACTGTATCTGTACAGTCATGCTGGTTTCTGGTTACGGTAATGTTCCATATCCCGGAATAAAAATGGAGAGCTACATCATGATTAAAGTCGGCATACTTGGGGCAACCGGTTACATGGGAGGAGAAGTTATCCGGGTGTTGTTAAACCACCCTGAAACGGAGATTGCCTGGGCCACCAGTCGTACACCGGATAACATCGAAAACTACCACCCAAACCTGTATGGCCAGGGTATTGAGCTGATTCATCCTGATGACATATCCGCATGCGATGTAGTATTCATGGCCCTGCCAACATCGGCTTCGTTAGCAATGGCTCCCCAACTGCTGGAAACCGGCGGCAAAGTCATTGACCTGGGTGCAGCTTTTCGCCTGGATTCCCGATCCACCTGGGAGCAGGTATACGGCCAGTCCCATACCGAGTGGTCACTGGCAAAAGAATCCGTATATGGCCTTTCTGAGTTTCACCTTGAGGATATTAAACAAGCGAGACTGATCGCCAACCCCGGCTGTTTTTCCTCAGCAGCGATACTGGGATTGGCACCTCTGCTCAAAGAAAATTTGGTAGATACCCATTCTCTGCTGGTCAATGGCTTGTCGGGTACGGCAGGCGTCGGGGCTGAATTATCCCGTGCGGCGCATCACCCCGAAATCGGCAATAACCTGGTGCCCTATAACGTGGTGGATCATCGACACAGTTATGAAATGGAGCAGGAACTGTCACGACTGACCGATGACAATGTATGTATACACTTTACACCGATCTATGTGCCCATTACACGAGGCATACTGAATGTTTGTCATGCATTTAACCTCAAAACGGTTTCACGACAAAGTTTGCTGGAGCTTTATCGCGGTTTCTATCACGATCACCCGTTTATCAAGGTATATGACCTTCCTGTAAATCAAAATGATGCCTGGCAGTACAGAGCTTATCCTTGGGTGAGTACAGTTTCGGGCACTAATTACTGTTATATTGGACTGGATGTGGATGAAAAAAGAAACCGGGTAGTAGTGTTTAGTGTACTGGATAGTCTTGGAAAGGGTGGGGCACAGGTCGGTATTGAAAATATGAATCTGATGTTCGGGCTTGATCGTACTGCCGGGTTACAGCAGATAGGTTGTCACCCTGCCTAGCACATCGTCCAGTATATTGACGGGTATAGGTGCTTCAATTTAATAGGGGCATCCTCGGTTGTAAAACGCCAGTTCACATTGCTTCGGTGTGTGACAAAACGCCAGCTTGGCGAGCAGTCGCCTTGCCTCTTTTGGCTCAAACAACCTTGTCGTGCGCCCAACCAAAAGTAGGTTAAAAATTCATAATGGTAACTAGTTGATTTTTAAGGAATCATCGTATTTTTAATAAAAGGATTAGGCATATTTGGTTGGAGAGGCTTGCAATCAAAAGTAGCTAATTGGGGACTTTGCCAGTCAAAATTGCATAAAATGGGGGGGGTGCTTAGATCATAACCAAGTATGAGAGGGGCATTATGACGGAAATAGGGGAACGGTGGTTTCTACATCCCTCAGATTCCGTTATCCCCCCCTTGTTACACGATGGTCAGTAAGCGCCATATGCATGAACGCGGGAGGCAGGCTAGTTTGGCTGACTCTACTTGGAAAAAGACAGCAACCCCGGAACGGCGAAAACACGTTCCGGGGTTGAATGTTGTCCTTATGGTGTGTCGTTACAAACAGCTTGGGGTCAGGGTATTTAGCTCTATCACTAGTACATCACGATAACCTTGCTCGGCACCGGATTTGAGGTATAGCGCTTCCACATGATGGTAGAAGCGCCGGTCATCTAGGGCAAAGTATTGGCCCGGCGAAAGGGTGAAGGATGCTAAGGGTTGTTTTTGGTTGTTGTATAGGGTGTTTTCTCCTCCAATCACGTTTTGCTTATCTTCCACCAAGACGAACACCCAGCAGGCGTCATCTTTATGGGGTGCTGGTGGCGTGGCTTGGGCGGGCACGTTTTCACTGGGCTGTAGGCGTAGCATATGGGCTTTCCAGTGAAAGCCTGCTACCGCATTGAGTTCTTGAGGCACACAGCAGCGCCACGCAGCCTCAATCATCTTAGTCAGCTCAGGATGGAAAGCATTCCCAAGTGGGATCGACGGCAATACTCTGGGCCTGCTTGGAAACTCCACGTTGTCGTTTTGTTTGTGTACAAGGCTTTTATAAAAAACAACCTGTGTGCGATTGTCATCAACAAAGAGTGCCCCCTGAGCATAACCACGACGACGCGTCCGTAGCGGGTCATAAGGATCAACCTCAAGACTGGCGTAAATGCCTTTAAGCTTAATCGCTGCAATTGCCGCCTCACCGTCAAACGCTGCAATTTCCCCAATACTGAACCCCAAGCCAAGTTTGCTGGACCAGGGGTGCGCCAGCAACCGAACAACGGGTACGTCATCTTGTTGGATATAATTGCAACTGTTGTCATTATTAGTTAGCGTGTTCATCTTTTTTCTCCTGAAATGCGTAGGAGTTCATGGCCATGAACAAAGGTTTATCGTGTGCGCAACTGTAGTTTCTCAAGCTGGAAGACGTAAGTACGGACAGTTAAGCGACACTTAAGACAGATAAGAAAAAAGGATAATAATGGGTAAAAAACGCGCAAGAAGCGTGACACTGGACAGTGCTCAGGTACAAGGCAAGGCTAAAGCGCTGGGCATTTATTCCCAAACAGCGCTTAACGATGTCATTCTGAAAAACAGAGAAAACATCAATGGAAGCACAACTAAGGTTGGCGATAGAGCGTGGAATGACATCCCGATGGAGCGTAAGTCTGCTGTTGAAGTGGCCCGGGCACTATGTGTCACTGACTATCATCTGTTGTTGAATGTATCCTCTTCCAGTCTCTGGAGCCAGCTGCTCTACCAAGAAGAAAACCGTAAAGAGATATTGGATATCGTATTAAAGTCGGAAACCGACCGCCGTCATCTCTTTACACTAGGCAAAGAGGAAAAAAGTGATGTGTGGAAGATTAAAAAAGATGATGGCTGGTGCCTAAAGTTCAACTATAAACCGGGCTACTACCTATTGGCTCTTATCCGTGACAAGTCTAAACATGTCGTCATTACCCCCAGCCATTATGATTTTCCTCGGAATTTTAAAACGGATGTGGTGACTATTCCTGATACAGGGCAATGGTTATACTTTGACCCTAAAGAAAAATCTGATTGGAGGGAAATCATAGTTATCGCATGTCGTGAAAATATCTTTCCCGTAATTAGCGAGAAAGATGATAACGATCTGAGCAGCACAGCACGAGAGTGCATTGCGACGAAGTTACTAGGCCCACCTCTCAAAGACGATTACGTTATCGACAGCATTGCGTTTGAGTTAATCGATTCAAACCATGCGTAGTGCATCATCAAGAAAGAGCAGTCAGATATTCAGCACACACTTTAAGTGTCATTGAACACGCTATTAATCACGGCAAGCACACTTAATTTTAAACAGGGACTAGAGCATAGCCGAAGTCAACGGCATGCACAGATAGAACGGTTCATTAACAACCAAAAATATACCCTCAACTATATGCTTTACGCCAAAGTGATTGGAGACTTCTATGAGCAGCAAGGGTGACAACAAAGACCGCCAAAGCGATAAAGCATTGTTTGTTCTGCGTGAGATTGAGGAAGAAACAGCACAAGCCCCATCATCTGACAAAGAAGCCGTGCCAACGACGCAAAAGGCACATCGCATCTACCCAACAGATAAAGGCCTGGATATGGCCGAAGAAATCGCTGCCGGGCTAAATATGGAAATGAATAGAAAAAAGACAGCGCAATGGGCAACGGAGCTTTTGGCGCATTACTACCATGATGTGGCCAAAGTGTTGGGCGATGATCTATGTGAAGGGTTAACATTTGAGCATTTAGCAAGTCGAAAACTCATTGCCTTTTCAGCGCACACCCACACCGGACGGGCACTCGTCTCCTTTGATCAGCAGCTCGACTTGTGGCTATTCAGCCTCAATGTTCTGATTGGAATTCGTGCATTCTGGTGCCTCCCAAAGGATCAATACGCACAAACCGCCACACTCACCCAAGGGGTGTTAGCCACTCTGGAAGACCCCTATCTTCATGAGAAAATTCGCCCCTATCTCGAACCCTATATCACAGGTTATGTGAAAGTGTTACCCGTTGCTAATTGTTTAGTGATGGCAATGAGCGCATTTATCATTTGTCATGAAATAGCCCACCATACGCTTGGGCATGTCGGTATGAAAAATGATCCACAGCATGAATATGATGCGGATAAAATCGCTTATGCCTATTTAGAGAAAGTGTGCAACGCTTTTGATCAACTGACCTACCTTAAAGTGTCAGAAAACATGATGGCTGCACCATGCTTGCTAATGAAATACTTTGACCTGACGGAACAATGGAGCGCCAAGCAACAACAACGGGATGCGCCATTTAGTTCTGAAAGCCATCCGCCTTCATTCAAACGATATCAAGCGCTTGAGGCGGCTTTTTCTAGTCGCTGGAGTCAGGAGGCGGTCAATCTATATGAAGGGTTTAGTGGCAGTTTGCATGAGCTTTTGGTGCAACTGGAACTCAATGCGCGGTAACCGACCTGCGCTTTTTTCATGCGTTTTATCGCCTTCAAGCCAAATAACACTTTAACGTATAACGCTAATAACCGGCGATGGGGTACGTGGCCTATTTATCAGGTTCGGCAGAGGTATACCACACATGCGTCATATTATCTATTCGTTCAACTTCGTCCTGAACATTCTCCCATCCCGGTATCGTGGGTCTCATAAGAGCTTTAAGCTTATCCGCTCTTTTCAGCGGTGGCGGATGAAATTCAGATAGCGTTTTTCCAAGGTGCTTCTCAATATCTGCAAACCAACGAAACAACAAATAGATCCCCATGAAATTAGCCCATGCCGAGATATCATTTTTTGCCTTTTGGCAAATGGAGAGAAGCGCAAATTCGTCTGCTTTATACTCAGATTCCCAGTACGTGTTATTCGGCTCGTAGCCCTCATTGTCATGCCGTGTTGGAGCCACATGTATTTTGTACAGCCCCATCAGCTCAAGGTCATCATTCACAATATGGCCAAATTCGTGAAGGACGATAAACTGCAGTATGATCATCGCGATTGATGACTGAGCACCAGAAAGCGCCCCATCGACTTCTGCGGGCACATCTTCAAAAAATATATTGCTCAATGTGTTGGCAGATGGATCTGAGAACAGGCGAATTGCGTCATGATAAAGCGCACCGCCATTTCGCCTGTACTGCGCGAAATCGCCTTGCACGCTTTCTAACACGTACGCTTTTGCAATAAATTGCAGGCTAAAGTAGAGCCCTTCGTTGATTCCTATTACGTAACCGTCCAACTGGTTGCCAAACTCGTCTTGATTCAGGCAAAACCCATCCACCCACCCCGTGGGTAAGAACGTAAGCACAGTTTGTTTCAGCCGTGCGTCATACTGGTTGTTGGTGTAATGACCGATGTCTTCAATAAGGCTCGGCGCTAACAGATCAAGGTGCGGACTGAAAACATCAGTATCCGATAGATGATGTGAATACATCTCAATCTCATCCCTAACCTCATCGTGCGTTTTTCCAAGAAACGCTAACGTCTTTTCAAACTTTCTATCTTCATATTTATCATCTGGATGACTGATTCGCGTCAGGCTCCAGCCCTCTTTTTTACTGGACAACCTGACGCTACCGCGACAGAGGGGAGCTAACGTACAAGCCCGCAATTATGCACTTTTGATTGGCAAAGCCCCCAATTGGCTGGAGAGTAAAATCACCAAAATCCCGGTTTACGCACTTTTGCCTATAAGTTTACACACTTTTGGCTGTTTTTTTAGCTACTTTTGGTTGGGCTCACGGCTCACGCTTGTACAGCGATGTGCCAACAAAAGATAATGCATGCTATTTAACATAATATACATTATGCGAACTTAACCGTGTCATTCATAAATCGGAGTAAGTGCTGCTTAGGAATGGAAATTAAATAACTTATACAATTAGGCATCGCTGCTTCGGAGCACCGTTTGCCGACTCGGTCTACAGCTATGGCATCGCCACCGATAGCAACGGTAATGTCTTCATCCCCTTAGATTGTAAATTTCATTTTGGCAGCAATTTTTTCTGCCAATAGCTTGAAGTCCTTTTTGGCGTCTTGTACGGCATTGGCATGTGCGCCGATGGCTCCATCCGCAGAAGTAAGATTGAAAATGGGCTTGCGGTGCTCCTGCGCCATGGGTATCAAACTGCGATAGCGTTTAATAGTCGCTAGACAGTGAGGGTCGTCTTCCGGTTGGACTTTACCGAGAATCGCTCGATTCAACACAGACTTACGGTACACCGCTGGAATACGTTGCACCCATTTGACATAAGCTTTTACCGGTCGATCCAGGCGCACACTGTGTTGCTGACAAAGATATCCAATAGGTTTCATCTGCCCCTGTGGCAAATTGAAATCAGGGTATTCACTTTTTTCTGCGCTGCCTTCCCAGTTATCCAGTCGTTTCTGCCATAAACTTTTCCAGATCCTTAGCGTTGGCCCGAGATTTTTTAAACCCTGTAATGAAAAAAGATCAGCGCCAGCCATTTGCATCACTTGCCAAAATGAGCTGAGTATCCGCATCGGGCGATACAAATTGTTATCACCCATGCTATTGGGCCATTCCGCTGATAATGTATCTTCATAGCCTGAAAGATTGACATCACCTGGAAGCAAATAAAGATCTGCAGCGATATTTTGTAAAACCGGCTCTGCAATATCACCGACACCAGTAAGGGGCTTAACACACTGATGGTAGAACCCATATTTTGTAGGCTGATTCCAGATTGCTTCGATCTTTTCTTCATCGAGGAAAGCAGCAGTCAGATTGGCTTGCGGGTCCAAGTCAATAATCACCACTCGTTTATGAAGGCTGGCAAACATCCAGGCAAGATGGTAGATCAAGGATGTCTTCCCTACTCCACCTTTATTATTGAAGAATGTCAGTACCGGTGTACTCATTATTTTTTTCTCAGTGTGCAAACAACAACGCTTTGGTTCGTTTCAAATTCGAGTGGAGGATTACCATTTTTCTCCATTTCTTTTCTGGCGGTGGCTATGCCCCGACCAAAGGCTTGTATAAAACCGAATGTCTTTAATACGTCACCGATATTCGGATTGCGATAATCAGTGATGCCAGGTTCACCAAAGTTTTCTGACGTTACATTACCATACGGACCGCCAGGACTATTGATTTCAATTCGATTATTGAACCAATAAATACGCACGGGCGCATTTGTTCCTTCATACGTTCGATGTAACACTGCGTTATAAAGTATTTGTTGAATCGCAGTGGGTGGATATGGCATCTCTTCGATGTGAGTAGGTGCAGAAGTAATATCAATCGCTACCCGGTTGTGGGCCTTGAGTTTTTCTTCGGTGCGGCGAAGCATTTCGACGATTGCGCCACTGATGCTTTCTTCGTCAATGACTGGGTCAGATAATTCTGTACCATCGATACGTAAAAACTGGATATAGGCACCAGATACAAAGTCCTGGGGGCTTTTACCGATGGCCAGCAAGCCAAGCAATACAGGGGTGGGGTCGTCGGGTGCAACGATCATTTTACAAGATGCTAAACGTTCTTCATAAGTTCTGTTATTAGCTTCTAAAACATCCGCAGCAAACGCGGCTGGCAGGTACTCGTTTTCAAATCTGATGGCATGATGGTTACCACGGCCATATCTGCACCTTTAAGCACTCGTTTTTCAACGGACAACACGGGTAATGGAAGAATATTGCCATCTGTTTTCATGTCAGCCAGGGATAACAATAACTGATCAGTAATTTCTATCTCTGAAGGCTCTCCATTGTCTTTCGCACCAATAAACAATATGCCGGGCTTGTTATGATTGGGTAGATCATTTGCAAATGCACAAATGGCCTGGCGTGCTTTTTTAGGTACGTCGCCTTTAAATGCTTCTTTACGTTCTGCACGATCTGATTCTGTATCATCCAGTAACGCCAGCAGTTCCTGATCAGAAAGGTTTTTCACTATTATTTTCCAGTTTTAAAAAGGGCTCTTGATCCTGATGAACAGGGTTTTCTGTAAAGGTACATAGACTACACAAAAGCTGATTGTTTTGAACAATCAATCAGTTAGCAGAAAATGCCAATAGACCCCAGTATACCTTAATAAGCTACTCCTACTCTTTACCAATACCAATAAACCAGCCTCGGCACCATCTCTGCGACGTTAACACTTTTGTCCTGCCCAGCTTTTTTCTTTATCCTGTCCCAATTTCGACATATTGGATAACACAGATCATAACAATGCGACTACAAAAATTCACTGATAGTCCAACGTGGCTTCTCAGTATTTGTTGCCTGACCAGCATTCTGTATATCGGACCTGTTACGGCCAATGTGCAGACCATCACTCACGGTAAAAGCCTGATGTTCAGCTGCCAGCAGGCGTTGGCCATACTAAATCAGGACGCGGATACAACAAGCGATACTGATCAAAACAGCGCCTTTGTGTGCATGGCCTACCTGAGCGGCATGATGACCACAGCACAGCATGCTAACGAGCAGGCCAAACTACGCTATTCTCTGTTGACCAACGGGCGTGCCAACCGGCACGATTTTGGCCTTTATTGTTTTGACTGGCTGCTGTCATACCAGAAAATTGCGCACATTGTGCTGGAGTTTGGTCGTAGCAATCCTGCCTATTTGCAGCAGCCTGCGCACAAATTGGCGATTCGCGCTTTACAAACTGCGTTTCCCTGCCGCTAGAAGGGTCTGTCAGCACCATAATCTTGACGGTGTAATATACGAAACAGGATATAAACTTAAAAAAGGATCACTCATATGACTATTTCCCGCCTTTCCATTGATAACTCCGGCTTCCAGAAAGATGCTATCGGCGATAGCGGTGTCACCAATGAGGAGATCAGAGCTCTTTCACCACGACTCGACGGGCTGCGTAAAAAAATCAGGCACTGGCAGAGCAGCAATGACGTCAACTTTTTGAACCTGCCGGATAAAACCGACCTCGATACTATTGAACAGATCGGGCGAAAATGTTCCCGCATGTTCAAACACACCATTGTCTTTGGCATTGGCGGTTCTTCACTGGGTGCGGAAATGCTCTCCAGCACCCTGGGACATCGTTCGCCGCGCAACAGGGTGAAGTTTTACGACAATATCGATCCGCGCACCCTCAGCGAAATTGATGATGTACAGTGGGCGGATACGCTGTGCATGGTGGTCTCAAAATCTGGTAACACAGCTGAAACCCTTGGACAGTTTCTTACTGTATTACCACGTATGGAGCGTTACCTGGGTGAAGTCGGGCTGCGCGAACACACCATTATCATTACCGAAAACCCTGACGGCGCGCTGTATAAAATCGCTCAGCAACTGGGTATCGAGCCCATTGCGCATCCGGCAGTGGGCGGGCGTTTTTCCGTACTCTCGGTAGTGGGCCTGCTGCCAGCCTATATTTCCGGCGTGGATGTCAGCGGTGTACTGGAAGGTGCGCGTGCCATGGCCAGACTTTGTACAGATGACGATATTCTTGAAAACCCGGCCTTCCATAATGGTGCCGCTCAATATTTGCACACGGAAAAGGGTCGCACTATCAGCGTATTCATGCCCTATGCCGACAACCTGCGCCTGGTGGTCAACTGGTATCGCCAGCTCTGGGCAGAAAGCCTGGGCAAAATAGATGCAGACGGCAATCATCGCGGCATGACGCCCCTGGAAAACCACGGCGTTACCGATCAGCATTCTCAACTGCAACTGATGCTTGACGGACCTGACGACAAGGTCGTCACCTTCATCGCCAATCCAGGTGTGCGCCACGAAGGTCGTCGCGTTCCCATGCGTTTTCAGGAATTATCGGCCGTTGCTCCCCTTGCAGGCCACACCCTCGGCGAGCTGTTTATCTCCGAGCTTAAAGCCACTCGCGAAACGCTATCTCGTCGTGGCCGCCCTAACCGTACCTTTGGCCTCCACGACCGTGATGCCTACGCCATCGGCGAATTGATTATGTTGCTGGAAATGGAAACGGTAGTGGTGGCAGAACTCATGGGCATTGATCCCTTCGATCAGCCTGCGGTGGAAGAAAGCAAGGTACTGACCCGCGAATATCTGGCTGACCTGATTCAGGTAGATTTTTGAGCGGATAGCTGGCGAGTACGTGTTGTAAATACAGCAAACGAAGGGTGGGCACACATACTACGTGCCCACCCTACCGCTATTCACGTAGATTTTTAAGCGCGTCACGTCGTATCTTTTTAATCCTTCGTTTTTTCGTTCCCATGCTTTTCGTTGGGCTTTTATTCATCCAGATGCTGCTGATATACGCTGAAAATATAACAACAAACCGACAATCCGACTTCCCCACATCCCGCCCAGCGTCTACAATACGCGGCTTCCAAAACAACACCGCTGTATCAACGCAATGCCACAAACTCATCAGCCTTTAGCCGCAACACTGCTCGCACCCACCACTGAAAAAGAGGCCGGACGACGTACTCACTGGGGGCAACTCTACGGTTGCAGTGACGCACTGGCCATCGCTGAAGCGGCACAATCTGCTGATGGCCCCGTAGTGGTCATCACCCCGGACACCCCTTCTGCCTCGCGGCTGGAATATGCCATTCGGTTTTTTTGTGACAGCCAGTGTACTGACAATAGCAACGACAGCAACGACGAACCACACAACAGTCTGCCCGTACACACTTTCGCGGATTGGGAAACCCTACCCTATGATGTGTTTTCACCGCATCAGGATATTATTTCCGAGCGACTGGCCACACTGTCGCGCTTGCCATATCTGAAGCGTGGCGTACTGGTGGTACCCGTCACCACGCTACTGTACCGCCTGGCACCTAAAAGCTTTCTCGAAGGCAATTGCTTTCTCATCAACACTGGCCAGCAACTGGATCTTGATGCCACCCGCAACCGGCTGAACATCGGTGGATATCGATGTGTTTCACAAGTCATTGAACACGGTGAGTTTGCCGTGCGCGGTGCCATCATTGACCTGTTTCCCATGGGCCACAGTCATCCATTCCGTATCGAATTGTTTGATGACGAAGTGGAAAGCATTCGTACCTTTGACCCGGAAACACAACGCTCCATTGACAAAGTCGCTAACATTAATTTGATGCCTGCTCGGGAGTTTCCCTTTACCCCGGAAGCCATCACTTGCTTTCGACAGGCCTGGCGTGCGCAATTCGAAGGTGATCCGCAAGCCAGCACCATTTATCACGAAGTCAGCGGTGGTAATACCCCGCCGGGTATCGAATACTACTTACCGTTATTTTTTGATGAAACGCAAAGCCTGTTTGACTATCTGCCCAAAAACAGTCTTATTATCAACATTGATGGCGCGCAAGACGCTATCGGCACCTTTTGGTCAGACGTGGAAGAACGTTATGAACAAGGCCGCCATGACACCCGTCGTCCATTGTTGCCACCGAACCGGCTGTTTTTGCGTGAAAATGAATTCTTCGAATACATTGGTAAACAACCGCGCGTTGAATTGCAACATTTTGAATTACAGAATTTCTCAGCACAGTCCGGTACACACAATTTCAACACCCGCAAACCGCCTCAATTAACTCTGGACGCTCGTGCCGAACAACCCGCCGCACGCCTCACAGCCTTCCTATCTGATTTTAATGGTCGAGTGTTGTTTTGTGCGGAATCCACAGGCCGACGCGAAACCCTGCTGGGCATACTCAAGGATTGTGGTTTACACCCCGCCCAAGTCACCAGCTGGAGCGATTTCCTCGCCAGCGATGCACAATACGCTATCGCCGTTTCCGCACTGGAAAGCGGCCTGTTGCTCGCCAGCAATAACATCGCACTGATTGCAGAACCCCAGCTATTTGGCGAACAGGTACTGCAACAGCGCCGACGTCAACGCAAGGCACGCGATGCCGACCAAATCATCAAAAACCTGGTAGAACTGGAAGTAGGAGCCCCGGTGGTACACGAAGACAACGGCGTAGGTCGCTACCTTGGGCTGGAAATCATCCAGCTTGGTGACATGACACAGGAATTCCTGACCCTTGAATATGCCAAAGGTGACAAACTGTTTGTGCCAGTCGGCCATTTGCACCTCATTAGCCGCTACACCGGTGCCTCACCGGAATCCGCACCGCTACACCGTTTAGGCAGTGGGCAATGGGAAAAAGCCAAGCGCAGAGCGCGTGAAAAAATACACGATGTGGCCGCAGAACTGCTCTCAATTTACGCGAAACGCGAATCCCGCAAGGGACACATTTATCATGTGGATGAAAATCAGTACGCCACATTTTGTGCAGACTTTCCCTTTGAAGAAACCCCGGATCAACAGGATGCCATCGAAGGCGTGTTCAACGATTTACGTTCTGATAAACCCATGGACCGGCTGATCTGCGGTGATGTTGGTTTTGGCAAAACCGAAGTGGCCATGCGTGCTGCCTTTATCGCCGTGCAGGACGGCAAACAAGTAGCCATGCTGGTACCCACCACCCTGCTTGCACAACAACACTTTGAAAACTTTCAGGATCGGTTTTCCGAATGGCCGGTGCGTATTGCCTCCGTCTCGCGTTTCCGCTCCAAAAAAGAACAGACAGCCATTCTCAAAGAACTGGAAAGTGGCACCATCGACATCATCATCGGTACTCATAAACTGATTCACGGCGACATCAAATACAAGCGCCTGGGACTGGTGATCATCGATGAAGAACATCGGTTTGGCGTGCGTCAAAAAGACAAATTTAAAGCACTGCGTTCAGAAGTGGATTTACTCACACTCACCGCCACTCCTATTCCCCGCACATTAAACATGTCCATGTCCGGGTTACGCGACCTGTCCATCATCGCCACAGCACCAGCACGACGATTGGCAGTAAAAACTTTTGTCAATCAATGGAACGACGCACTGTTAAAAGAAGCCTGCCTGCGTGAAATCCGCCGAGGTGGCCAAGTTTTTATTTTGCACAACAGTGTCGAAACCATCGAAAAAATGCGCCGGGATATCGAAGAGCTGGTTCCCGAAGCCGCGGTGGAAACCGCCCATGGTCAGATGCGTGAACGCGACCTGGAACAGGTGATGGCCGACTTTTATCATCACCGTTTTAATGTACTGATTTGCACCACGATTATCGAAACCGGCATCGACATTCCCAATGCCAACACCATCATCATTAATCGTGCAGACCGCTTCGGGCTGGCTCAACTGTACCAATTACGGGGTCGTGTCGGCCGCTCACATCATCAGGCTTATGCCTATCTGGTTGTGCCACCCAAAAAGGTGATGACTGCCGATGCCATAAAACGCCTCGAAGCCATTGAGTCCATTCAGGAATTGGGCGCAGGATTCACTCTCGCCTCACACGACATGGAAATCCGTGGCGCAGGTGAATTATTGGGTGAAGGACAAAGTGGCCAAATGCAGGAAATTGGCTTCACCCTCTATTTAGAGTTACTCGAACGTGCCGTGGAAGCCCTCAAAGCTGGCCGCGAACCGGAGCTGGACCGGCCACTGGATCATGGCGCTGAAATTGACCTCGGCATCCCTGCCCTGTTGCCTGATGATTATTTACCCGACGTACATACCCGTCTGATTCAATACAAGCGCATTGCCAGTGCCAATGACAAAACCGAGCTGCGCGAATTGCAGGTAGAAATGATTGACCGATTTGGTTTATTACCCGATCCCACAAAAAACCTGTTTCGGGTGACAGAACTCAAACTTGGCGCAACGCCACTGGGTATCAAAAAAATTGAAATGGGTGATAGTGGAGGCCGTTTTCAGTTTGTGGAAGAACCGAACATTGACCCCATGAAAATCATCGGCCTGATTCAGACGCAGGCAAAAACCTACCGAATGGATGGTCAGGACAAGTTACGCATTATCAGCGACCTGCCCGATGCGGAAGCGCGATTTGCAGCCGTGGAGCTTTTATTAGCTGAACTGACTTGATAAATGCGGCCCAATCTTTCAAGTCATAGAGGGATCAATGCTCCAGACAGGCAATCATCACACTTTAAACTGATTAACCAGATTTTGAACCTTGTCAGCCAGTGCGACCACTTTCTCACTATTGTTGCTCGCCTGCTCAGCACTCCGGGCAGCTTCCACACTGATGTCCCGAATGGTCACAATACTCGCATCAATTCCCAGCGCCACGTTACTTTGCTCTTCTGTGGCACTGGCAATCTGTAAATTCATATCGGTGATATTATTCACTGCCTGGGTGATGGTTTGCAGAGATTCGCCTGCACGCGCAGCCTGACCAACCAGACTCTGTGCCTGCTCCCGGCTGGCATTCATGACCTTTACCGCATCGCGTGAGCCACCCTGCAAGCGCTCAATCATCTGATCGATTTCCTGCGTTGATTCCTGGGTTCTACTCGCCAGAGTGCGGACCTCATCAGCGACAACGGCAAATCCACGCCCTTGATCACCCGCCCGCGCCGCCTCAATGGCTGCGTTTAATGCCAGCAAATTGGTTTGCTCGGCAATGCCACGAATCACATCCAGCACCGTACCGATTTCCTGGCTGTCTGACTCCAGTTTGTGAATCACCTCAGCAGCATTATTGATGCCGCTGGATAACGCATCAATGGCATCCACCGTACTGGCAACAATTTGCTGGCCCTGCCTGGCTTCCTGATCTGCTTCCTGGGTAGCATTCGCCGCACTATTGGCATGACTGGCAACCTCCTGCACAGTGGCTGCCATTTCATTGATTGCCGTTGCCACCAACTCAGTTTCAGATTCCTGCCGAGCAACCTGTTGGCTGCCCTCACTCGTAATCACGCTAACCTCACTCGCTGACGAAGATAGCTGCACACTAGTTTCCTTCAGCTCTGCAATGACACTTTGCAATTGTTCAATAAAGCGATTAAACCATTGCGCCAGCTCACCGAGTTCATCGTTAGAGCGACTTTTAAGGCGCTGTGTTAAATCTCCCTTGCCTGTGGCCATTTCTTTTAACGAACCAATCACCTGATTCAGGTTGCCGGTGATCATGGAAATAATCAATGGTGTAGCAATCAACAACGAGATAAGTACAACCACTCCGATGACCAAACCAAACATCAGTGCCTGTTGGGCCGCTTCATCTGTTTCTGTGATTTTTCCGGTAAAGTTAATGTAGGTTTTTTCACGAAACGCCTGCAAATCCTCCTGCAAGTTTTTCATTGCCATATTCATGGCTTCCGCTTTTTTCAGTATTTGATCCGATGCCAGTGAATCATTAATAATGCCCGTAGTCATCTCCCGGGCGAGAGTGAAATAACGGGAAAATTCCCGCTGTATTTTTTCGATCACTGCCGCATCATCATAACCAACCTGCACCATTTGCATGAAGGTTTTTTGTATCGCTGCGGCCAATTTATCGGCTTCGGTAAGTAATTCCTCTTCACCTTCGGCAGCCGCCGCACCAAATACTACCTTGATGTTATCAAGACGTACCAGATTAATATCGGTATTTTCCAGCATGGGATAAGCAACATCCCGGATCTCTGTCAGACGTTCGGCATTGGCAGAGGCCACTAGATAATTGTAAGCAAAATAGATTAATATTCCGCCGATCCCCATGACAGAAAGGAAGAGAATTTTATAACGAATCCTGATGTCGAGAATCCAGTTCATTGGTTATACCTCGAATCGTATATTATTATAAAACATATTGCGGAAAGCTGGATTTTACCCGGCAATAACGCCGGGTAAAATCAAACTTATTGCAACCCTGCTTACCTTGTCCGGGTTATTTCAGGTCCAGTATTTTGACGGTGTTATCTGCTTCACTGCGCATGATATATCCCATGGCCTTAGGCTGACTGGCAACCCACTCCTTGACAACACGATCAAAGCCAATGATTTTAGGCGGCGTACCTTTACCCGTAAAAATCAGGCGTGACCAATATGATTTAAGTTTTCTCTCGCTTTTGCCAATAATGCCGCCGTAAAAAAATTTTCGGCTTTGTGTACCTTTTGGTTGATCTCCAGGGATAACTTTTTCACCATCTGGAAAGAACTTCTTCTTACCAAGATAGATTTTTTTCACATCATCCACAGAAATTTCCATTAAGGGATTGGATGGATGAACAACAACAACCACATCATCAGCATAAACAGCCATTGAAGCCAGCCACAATACAACAAGAATGGTGAATCGGTATGCGATAGTTTTCATTGTTATCATCTCCTAGAACACCATTTCAATGGCGACACCAGCGATGGTGACATCTTTTTCAGTGGGCACATCTGAAAACAGACCTAAACCACCTGCGGGTTTTGGTGTGGTTTCCGGAGTAACCTGGCGTACTTCAATTTTGAGGGCAGAATTAGTGGTCAATTCCTTGCGCAAACCAACACCAATAACTTCCTGACCCCAACCACCATCAACATCCCATTGTTCCCAGGTCACATGTGGCATGTACTCACCCATGCGGTAACCCATCATCACATAGCCGGAAGTCATATCCATAGGCCGGTTACCTGCAATTTTACGCCCCATACTGGCCTGACCAAATTCGGAGGAAAAAATAAAGTTGGTGAGATCGACAATAACGCCAGCGGTATAAGTCGTATGTCTTTCACCATTCATCATAAACTCTCGGCCCTGGCTGTTATCAACTTCCATAACACCGGTATTTGCCGATAATTCAACACGAATCTCATCTTCCATGTTGGCGCTGAATTTGACACCCACCAACTGATTCACATGGCCATCCGGAACATCAATCACACCACCGAACAGGTTAAACCCCAATTCTGTATCACCGCTGTAAGTCTGAAAGTCCACGCCAAAGCCCTGGTAGGAAATGCGTGTCAGGTTAGGGCCAACAGTATCCTGATTGTAAAAACCTTCTGGTGGGCGAATCCAGGGATAGGTGTAACCCACATCAATATATTCGTTATACATGCCAATAGGGTATTTAATTTTACCAAAGCGTAACGTCATGGCTTCATTGACATCGTAGCTGGCAAAGGCCCAGTCCAGCTCCATTATAAACTCTTCGGTACCTTTGCCCTTGATTTGCGCAGCAAAGCTCAGGCTTTCATCCACTTGTGTCGAGATATTCAGCCCCATGCGCGTGTCTTTTGCACCACCGGCATCAGATACATCTCCAGAGTAATTGCCGTCAGAGCTCACCATAAACGCTGAGGTCAAATAGCCGTGCCATTGAATATTACCAATTTCTTCCGCCATCGTAGTTAACGGCAAAGCCATGCTTGCGGCAACCAAACACATTGGTCCTATACGGTATTTTCTGATCCTGCTCATGAAGGACTCCTTATTTTCTGCGTAGTAAAACATTATCTGCGTAGTGAAATGAAGTAGTTGGATACTACGTTGATAAAACGATGCAATCAATTTTGGACTATCTTCAATAAAACACTTCCGAGCTGAATTAGCGACCTCGCAAAGAAAACCTTGAGACAAAGGCAGGATATTTCAATGCATTGATTTTTATTGGAATTTATGGGTGAGAGTTACCATCAGATTAACCAGCTATCAATAGAAAATACTAAAGAGATATCAAGGTGTGCCGTTAATACCATGTAGAGTATCTCTCACTTTCTGATAGCTTTTTTATTGTATGCAGAAACCTGACAACTAATTGAAAAAGCAATAATTACACAGGGATATGTATGCCCAGTATGATCTGGCCACTTGCTACCTGAAAAATGACTATGTGGAAAAAAATAGCACAAGTGCAATCAAATAGCTGAAAAAGTCTGCGAGATAAAGTTCTGTATCGACCCAACCTGAATTAGGCGTATTATAACCGTTAAGGTCAAGAGATATTAAAGCAAAAATTCGCCTGAATGGCTGTAGCTTCTGCTAGAATTTCATAACTACAAATATCCTCAGGAAACAAACATGAAGGTTACTTTTTTTAGCGTATTATTGGCTGCAACGCTGTTATTTACAATGCAGCCAAGTCATGCGGAAACATTTCGCTGGATTGATGAATCCGGGAAAATACGTATCGGCATCAAGCCTTCTACCGAGCCGGAAAGTACGAAAAAAAATAATAAAGAAGGCGATACGGAAATAACAAAAACCCCTCCGGTTATTGCCAAGCCTATAGTGCCCAAGCCTATTTTGGAACATGTGATACCTCCAAAAAAACCTGCTCCCACCCTCATTGTTACCACACCTGAAATTGTAGTCCCGACAAAAACACCTGTGTCGGTTCAACCTCCGAAACCTGTTCAAAAAACCAGCTCGGAAAAATCGAAACCCGTCAAGAAAAAAACACCCGTTAAAAAGCCGGTTGTCAAAAAAGCAGTTGCCGGAAAAAAGCCTGAAAAGGTGACTTCTGTAAAAAAGAAAACCACCGAACAGAAATCCACAAACGAACGTAACGAAGAAATGTGTGGTGTGTTTACAGGTTACGTGAACGACTATAAAGAAAAAGTCAGGGACTGTTCAAAAAATCTTTGTGACATTTACAAGCGCGCACTGGCACGTTATAAGAAAAAACAAAGGTCTTACTGCAAATAACCTGCTGCCCGCAATAAAAACTCAATTAGCCGACGTTTTCTTGCGAGCCAGCATCAACTCGCGCTTGAATACTGCAATACGGTCCAGGTAATGATTTTTAGCCTGGGTGGTAAACCGGTTACGTTTATCGTCACACATATAACCATGTAGACGCACCGCCAGGCCGCGCCCTTTATCCAGCATCATTTCCAGCGCAACATCACCTGACAATGGCCCAGGCAGCTGACAAAACAGCATCAAGCCAGGTGTTTGCATCTCATCCAGTTTTTCCAGGTCAAAAAAACCGGGTTCCAGCACAGAAGCAACACTGAATACGGCATCATCGTTTTCAGAAACATCCTTTTTATCCGGGGCATGAAAATGAAAAATATGCATAGCACCATGCAACAAGCCTTCCGCCTCCAGCGCCTCTTTTATTTCCGGGCCGCTAAAGTTCATGTCTTCCTCAGCAAACACACTCACTGACAATACCAACGGTTCAATACCTGGCGGCATCGCTGTCTGCTCTGGTTCTTCAACCACCACAGTGTCGACAATCCGTATCTCGGCCTCCGCCATAGTGAGATCCGCAGGAATGTCTATTCCGGTAATTTCATCTTCAATCGTAAAGTGTTCACATTCGACATTGGCTGCTTCACTTTTGTGCTCAACATCCATGTCCTGATCTGTTTTTGTTACGGGCTCTGGGGGCACCGTTGGCGATAGGGGTTTAGCGGCGAGTTTGGCTTCTGGTAGATTTACCGATGATGCAACACCGGGCTCATCCTGCCCTGGTTTTTTGGCGATAAGTTCAGGCTCAACGATTCCCATAGCGGGTTCTTTTCTGACTTTACTGTGTTCTGTCACAGTTGATTGACTGGCCACCGTGTCTTTCCTGCCCGCCTTTTTCTCGGTTTTATCACGCCCTGTGCGGGACTGCCTGTGCTCCCGCGCCCAATCCTCACGCTCAAAACGACCGGAAAAATAGACAGCCACCAGCACAACGGCACCCACCAGTAATAAAATCCAGCGCAGATCATCCATGCGCCAGTCCTTTTTTATTCAGACTATTAAGGGGAGAAAAATTGACCATGCCGGTATCCATTTGAATTCTGTGTATGGCATATCATAAAGGAATCACGCACAAAAAAAACCGGCACCTGCATAGCGCACAGGTACCGGTTTATTACGGCCATTGCCTGACTACGACAATCGCCAAACACTAAAAATTGGCGGTTTAGAACGTGCCAACGAATTCCAGTGTGGTGACGCTGTCATCTGCGAAACCAAAAGTGCCGACCTCACCCGCATCGGTATCACTATCAGACCATTCCAGCGCTACAAGCAGGTTTTCCTCGATGGAATAAGCGGCGTGCAGTGTGGTTTTGGTGGAATCATCCGTACCATTCGCTTCGAAGGCTACTGTTTCGTAACGCGCTTTAATGGTTACTTCAGGAGTGGCCTCGAAACCTACCCACAGATTGACCGCATTATCTACGATATTGTCAGCGGTGAGATAATCCAGCCCCAGTGTTACCGGGCCTGTTTTGAAGGCGGCATTGAAATCAAGCACATCGCCTGCGGTACCTGCTACACCGCCAACTTCCTGATCATCCTGTGTGACATAACCCAGCTCCAGGTCCAGTCCTGGCATGGGTGTCGCATTGACGACCAGAGCGACAGAGGTCTTTCCCTTTTCATCTGGAGCAGTACCGCTGGTTGCAAAACCAAGGTCATCAACCACTGCCAAAGTTACAGTAGCAGGCCCAGCTGCAATAGCGGCTGCGACACCTGCCAGGTTGTTACCATAGAGAGCCGTTTGGTTATCAAGAATATTCCAGATTGCACTATGGCTGGTGAAATTCAGATCCGGTGCATCTTCCGCTTCCTGACCGATGGGGTTGTTAAACAAACCACCTAATATTGTGACCGTGTCAGTGGCTTCCCAAGCAAAGAAGGCCTGCTCAAGGCGACCAGAGTCCTGACCACCAAAGCCGGTATTGCCTGCGAGACTCATGTCAAAATCCACACGCACAGTGACTGCGCCCATCGCTTTAGAAACATCGATTTCAGCGTCAGCCGTGAAAACAGGGTCTCTGTCGGTATTAGCAATCACGTCAATAAAACCACTCACTTCTGCATCACCCGCCATGGCTGTCAGGGGGGAAATCAGCGCGCCAGCAACAGCCAGTGCGACCATATTCTTTTTAATCATTTGCATATTCTTCTCCTTGGTTATTGATATGTTGTTTTTATGAACTCATTTAGGCAGCTTTCATGGGGAGATACAAGCTTTTTATGAAAAAATTTAATTATTTTTTTAGCGGAAACATTGGGGTTGGTGGCAAATTCTGCCGGGAGAAGCGTAATGATACAACTAAACGGGAGTAATTCTGCCATACGAGACTTGTTGTAAAAATGATACTTTCGCAAAAACGAAACCACTAATTTCATCTTTTGCTTTTAACTGGTTACCAGCATCGTGGCCTCATCCACATCCACAGACACCAGACGCGACACACCCGGCTCATGCATGGTGACACCATTGAGCTGTTTGGCCATTTCCATGGTGATTTTATTGTGAGTAATCACCACAAACTGTACTTTTTCAGACATTTCTTTCACCATTTCACAGAATCGACCCACATTGGCGTCATCCAGTGGGGCATCCACTTCGTCAAGCATGCAGAACGGTGCCGGATTCAGCTGAAAAATAGCAAACACCATGGCCACGGCGGTCAGCGCCTTTTCACCACCGGACAGCTGATGAATGCTGCTGTTGCGTTTGCCCGGCGGGCGGGCCATTACCGTAACGCCCGTATCCAGCAGATCATCGCCAGTGAGTTCCAGATAGGCATGACCACCACCGAACAAACGTGGGAATAATTCCTTGAAGCCGGTATTAACCTTTTCATAGGTCTCTTTGAAACGGGTACGGGTTTCACGGTCAATCTTGCGAATGGCATTCTCCAGCGTGTCCAGCGCTTCTTCAAGATCATTGTTTTGCGCATCCAGATATTCCTTGCGCTCAGATTCGGTCTGAAATTCTTCGATAGCCGCAAGGTTAATCGGCCCCAGGCGCTGAATGTGCGTGGCTATACTTTCCACCTGCCCGGTCCAGCTTTCTTCAGTGGCCTCTTCCGGCAAGGATTCAAACAGAGTATCCAGTGTGTAATCCGTTTCACTGAGCTGTTCCACCAGCGTTTGCCGGCGCACCTTGAGTTCCTGCCAGGCCATGCGGGTCTGCTCCAGCGCACCACGTAATTCCTGCGCAGACTGCTCCACCTGGTGACGCTGCTGATCCTGGTTGCGCATACCGTGTTCCAACTCTTCCACCTTGCGCCGTGCAGCAGCCAGCTCTTCTTCAACCTGCATGCGGGCTTCCAGCAGCAGCTCCAGTTCTTCTTTCATACCGGCGACCGGTGCTTCGCTGTCAGCCAGTGCAGCCTTCAGTGCTTCGCGGCGTTCACCCACCTGGGTAAGCTGATGCTCCATGCGCTCCAGACTTTGTTTTGTGGCATTCAGCTCTGTGCTCATGGTGCGGTTTTTCAGCGTGCTTTCGTGTGCGATATCCCGGTCATTGCGCGCCAATTCCCGTGTTTCATCCAGCCGGGCACGCAGAACATCACGTTGTTCCGACAAAACATTACGTTGTTCTTCGATACTGCCCATTTGCGCCAATGAGATGGATAAACGCTCACGGGCAGACTGGGTGTCAGCCTGATTCTGTTGTGTGTGTCCTTCCAGTTCAGCGATTTCCTGTTCAATATTTTTACTGCGATTGCGCATTTGTTCCAGCCGTGCCTGACGACCACTGAGCTGTGCTTGCGTTTCAGCATGGGCCCGACTGGCCTGATGCAATTCACGCTGTACGGTTTCGCGCTCTGCTTCCAGGTTTTTGAGTTGTTCACGCCCTTCACCCAGTTGCGCTTCGGCAATTTCCACGTCGGCGCTCAACGATTCAATAGCATGAGCCAGTTCTTTCAGCTCCTGCTCGCGTTGCAACACACCCGCTTTTTCATCGACACCCTGTGCCAGCCGTAACCAGTTGGGGCCAATCCACATGCCGTCTTTACTCATCACTGACTCATGCGCAGCGAGACGCGGGCGCAATGCCAGCGCATCTGCCAGTGTATCCACGGCATACACTCCTGCTAATAGGGCATCCAGTGACCAGGGTGTTTCGACATGACTGCTCAGTGCGGTGGCCAGATCACCCGTGGCGGCAAACAGCGATTCACTGGCCATGATTGAATCAAGGGAGGCAACATCAAACAACGCCATGCTGCCTTTTTCGAGGTTCGCAAGCTGCATCGAAATGCTATCCATACCGTCCACACACACAGCTTCCAGATGAAAGCCCAGCACACATTCCACGGCGCGTTCCCAGCCGGGGGCCACTTTCAGCCCTTGTGCCAGTCGTTGTGCCTGATCGAGATTGTTATCGGACAACCACTGCGCCACTTCGCCTTCGGTCTTGCCTAATGCAGCCTGTTGCAACGCTTCCAGCGAAGCATATCGGCCTTTCATGGACTGTAACTGGCCGCGCTGTTCATCGAGTGTGCCATTCAATTGATGCGTTGTTTCCCGCACGTCCTGAATAGCCTGTTGATGTTGCTGTAAACGCGCCTGCAATTCACTGGTTTGTTCACCGCCTTCTTCGACTTTGGCCAGACGTTCAGCAATGTCCCGCTCCAAATCTCCATATGATTGCCGTTGCTGCTCTTCCCGCAAACGGTTGACGCGCTGCTCATGCTGAATAAACTGCTGCTCCAGACTCTGGATGCGGGTACGCTCCACTTCGGCATTGCGTGCAGGTTCCGCAGAACCCTGGGTAAATTCATCCCACGCCGTCTGCCAGTGCTGCATAGCCTGTTCCGCCTCGGCCAAGGCAGCCTGTGAAGCCTCCTGACGGGCACCGGTTTCTTCCAGTTGTGGCTGAAGTATCTCCAGCGTCTGGGTCAACTCTTCAATTTTGCGCCGATCAGAAGCCAGATGAGTTTCGGACTCAATCCAGCCGCGTTCAGCATTTTCCAGCTCCTGCTGCTGCTCGGCACGACGCTCACTGGCGTGCTGAATGGACTGCTCGATACGGGCAATATCGCCACCTACACTGTAAAAGCGCCCTTGTACTTCATTAAATACCTCGGTGGATTCCACCTGCTGGTCACGCAGTTTTTCGACCTCGGCTTCAATGCCGCGTTGCCGGGCTACAGCGGCTTCATAGCGGATTTCCTGTTCACGAATCTGCGCTTCCCGTTCACCGGCCTGGGTGTCCATTCCACGCCAGCGCAATGCAATCAATTGCCCTTTAAGAAGTCGCTCTTTCTCTTTGAATTCTTTATATTTTTCCGCCGTTTTTGACTGGCGTTGCAAGCGATCAAGCTGCTTGCCCAGCTCGTCACGCAGATCACTCAAACGTTCCAGGTTTTCCCGTGTGTGGCGAATCCGTGTCTCGGTTTCCTTGCGCCGCTCCTTGTATTTGGAAATGCCCGCAGCCTCCTCCAGAAACACGCGCAAGTCTTCAGGCTTCGCCTCGATGAGACGTGAAATCATACCCTGCTCGATAATGGAATAACTGCGTGGCCCCAGCCCGGTACCCAGAAAAATGCCGGTGATATCACGGCGGCGGCAGCGGGTACCATTGAGGAAATATTGCGACTGGCCGTCACGCGACACGGTACGACGCACGGAAATTTCATTGTACTGGGCATATTCACCCGCAATGGTGCCGTCCGTATTATCAAATAACAATTCCACCGTTGCCTGCCCCACTGGCTTACGTGCCGTGGAACCATTAAAAATGACATCCGTCATGGACTCGCCGCGCAAATGTTTGGCAGACGATTCGCCCATCACCCAGCGCACCGCGTCGATTACGTTGGACTTGCCGCAGCCGTTGGGCCCCACCACACCGATCAAGTTGGAAGGCATGGGGATGGTGGTAGGGTCTACAAAAGACTTAAAACCGGCGATTTTGATCTTGCTCAGACGCATTTTATTGAAGACTCTTCTGTGAGTGACGACACGGGGAAATATGGATAGGGTGGCACGATACCGGAGCCTTGCCGATGGTACAATATTGACCATGCAAATACATCCGAAATCACGGCAGGGCGATAGCATAATCGCCTGTATTGCTGACCCACCACTACTTTCTAATATGTCCGGTTAATCCCGCAGCAACGATGATCGACCCATACGCCACTTTCTCCACATTCCCGTCAGTGTCACGAGCCTGCCGTACTTTTTGTTCAACGAATTCTGCGTCAATGATAATTGCTCCGTAGGCACTTACCCGGGCAATTTTCAGGAATCGTTTCAGGCACAGGGCATCGCTGAACGAGACAGATTGGCACTCATAAATCGATGCCGAATATTTTTGTAAGAACGAAGAATATGATTAAGCTGATTAACATAACTGAACCAAAAAAAAGCGTCGAATAGCATAAAATGATATCGAACAAAGACGCATTGCCACGAAAATCATATCCTCCTGTTATATTGCGTATGCGCTCATTGCGCTGACTGAAGTTCCTGCGAATAATGCACCACATGTAACGTCCGGCCCGGTTGATTTCTCCCTGTATTCCAATGCCATCGGTAAGATTGGCATGATCGGGAAACATGGGGTCGTATTTCCGAGTCAATCGGAAATACATAACCGGGAGCAAAATTATGCCCACCACCCCCCCAATACCGATGCCAAACGCCAGCAACAGTGTAAGCCACTCTCTAATTTCGGTTGAAAACACCATGTTTCATCACTATTTTTGAGTTTACAATACGCTCAATACAGCATCAGATAATAATTGTTTTTTCCGTTCAGGAGGCACCGCCGCTTCATAGGTTGATATCTGTTCATAGAGTAATTCACCAATCCAACGTCCGCCTTCTGCTCCCAATAATGCACCAACGCCCCCGGCCACAGTAAGAATGAGCAATCCTGGGCCAAGAAAGGCAGTGGCGAAACCCGCGCCCAATATCCCAACCACCAGCGCCCCATATTCCTCATATGCTACTTTCTCCGCATTCTCGCCAGCGTCACGAGCTTGCTGCACCTTTTGTCCAACCAATCCTGCATCAATGATAATCGCCCCATAAGCACTCACCCGAGCCATTTTCAGGAATCGTTTCAAACGTAGGGATTCTTCCGTGTTACTCAGCTCGATGCTTCTTTGACGGCCACGTAACAGACGCATTCCCTGCTTTGCTCCTTTCAGTGGGTGCAACCCATGCGGGGTCATGCTGTGCAGTTCGCTTTTGTAGGCTTTGCTTAATCTGTCATGGGCCGGTTGTACTTTTTCTGCCTTGATCTTGTTGCGTTTTGCTTTGGGTGTGTTTTTCCACTCTACCAGACTGTCGTTATACACCTGTAGTGCCTGGAGATACCCTTTCCCCCGGCTCCGGGAAGCCCCCAGCAGTCCACCGGCAAAAGCCTTGAGCGTATCTTCGCTGGCTGGCAGTGTATCGGCAATTTGAGCCATGGAGAGGATTTCTCCAGCACTGTATTTTGCCAGCAATGCAGACAGGGTTTTAACTTCTGGCTGCGTGAGCCGCAGGGTGGGGGTGAAATTGATGGTGGCGGGTATGAGTAGCCGTTGTGGCAGATTGTCGGGGACAACCAGGCTATCATTGGGCAGGGTAAAGGGGTTGTCAGGATGGCGTCCGTTGTATTTTGCAAGCACTTGGCGGGCGGTTTCCCGTTGCGCTTCCTTGATTTCGGGACAACGTGTAGCGACAAAATCAGACAATGTACGAATATCATGTTCAACCAAATGCAATCTGGGCATGACTTTTCTCCTGACAACGGGGGAAATTAATTGCTGCGGATAATCCCATATTGTTCTTGTCAGTGGCAATGGCAAAAACCGTGAGAATTACCATTAATTCAGGTATCGTATGCCTTTGTTTTATCAAGCCATGTTAATCATCCAAATGAGTACACTCTGACTAATGTCCACCCAGCCCAGCAAAACACTTGAAACCTTCGACAACCCCAACCCGGAGCGCGATTACACTATTCGCATTGATATTCCGGAGTTTACCTGTTTATGTCCTAAAACCGGACAGCCGGACTTTGCCACCTTTAACCTCGAATACATCGCAGATAAGTCCTGTATCGAGTTGAAATCATTGAAAATGTATATGTGGTCTTTCCGTAACGAAGGTGCCTTTCACGAAGCGGTTACCAATCAGATATTGAATGACATGGTGGCCGCCTGCGCACCGCGTTTCATGCGCCTGACGGGTGAATTCAATGTGCGTGGCGGCATTTACACCTCTGTCATTGTTGAACATCGTGCTGATGGCTGGCAAGCTCCAAAGCGAGTTGAGTTGCCGTAATTTACAGGGTGAAATGACTCACGGATGCCGGGCGACATTCATCCATCACACAAGCTCCTTCTCCTTTGGGGAGAAGGGTTAAGGTGAAAGGGTAAACCGCTCTCATGCCTCAATACCTGTACATCGGCATCGACCTCGGCACTTCCGGTTGTCGCGCCATTGCGATCAATACGCAACACGATATTGTCGGCGAAGCCAGCGTCACCCTGCCCGCTCCCCAACGCAACGGCACTCACGTTGAACAAGACCCCATCCTCTGGTGGACCGCCGTCTGCCATTGTCTTGACCAGCTGATAGCAATTATTAACCCGCGACAGGTTGCTGCAATCGCCATAGACGGCACCTCGTCCACCTTATTGCTCACAGACAAACACGGTACACCCATAGGCCCGGCGCTGATGTACAACGACGCCCGTGCCATTACCCAGGCTGTGGCCATCGCCCTCATCGCTCCTTCTAACACCGCAGCACAGGGTGCCAGCAGTGCGCTGGCCAAACTATTGTGGCTTGCGGAAAATGGAATGACCGCTACAGCACAACACGCTTGCCATCAGGCTGACTGGATGGCTGCCAGGTTCAGCGGGCAGTTTCCGACAAAGGCTGTCATCAGTGATTACAACAATGCACTCAAGCTCGGTTTTGATGTGCAACAAAAAATCTGGCCGGATTGGTTGAGCGCACTCAAACTGCCTGCGGATTTATTCCCGGAAGTGGTTGCCCCCGGCACATTACTCGGCACGATTTCAAAAGAACTTGCCAGACAATTTGCGTTTCCGGAAAGTACTCGTATTGTTGCTGGCACTACTGACAGCACCGCTTCGTTTCTGGCTACCGGCGCAAATAACATCGGCGAAGCTGTTACCGCGCTGGGCTCTACGCTGGTGGTCAAGGTCATCAGTGAGCACCCTGTGTTTGCACCAGAATACGGCGTTTACAGTCAGCCGCTGGTCAGCAACGGCCAAATGCGCTGGCTGGTAGGCGGTGCGTCTAACAGCGGCGGCAGCGTCCTGAAGCAGTACTTCACGCAGGAACAACTCACAGAAATGACACCACAGTTACAGCCTGACACGCCCACCGGGCTGGATTATTACCCCCTGCCTGCCTGTGGCGAACGTTTTCCTGTCAATAACCCGCAACTCGCTGCCCGGCTTGAACCACGTCCCGACGACGACGTGATATTCTTTCAAGGCATACTGGAAGGCATTGCACACATTGAGGCAAAAGCCTATCGTCTGCTTGCCGACCTGGGCGCACCCTACCCGCTTTCGGTGCGCACCACTGGCGGCGGCACACAAAATGCGGCATGGACAACCCTGCGAAAAAATTTACTCAACACTGAAATCCAGCCTGCACAGCACACCGAAGCCGCTTTTGGCGCTGCGCTGCTGGCAGCACAAACCAACGAAAAAAAGAGACTTTTATGAGCAACCCTTTCTCCGGCATTCTGTATTTTTTTCAGGGTGTTCGACTGATTGTCCAGCCTGGCCTGCGCCGCTATGTGATGATGCCGCTGTTGATCAACATCAGTCTGTTTGGCGGGTTGATGTGGTTCGGTGCAAGCCAGTTTGAGGTTTTTATGGACTGGTTGATGCCAGAGTTACCGACGTGGTTGCAATGGGCAGAATGGCTGCTGTGGGCAGTATTTGTGGTCTCTGCATTGCTCATCCTGTTTTTTACTTTTTCCCTGCTAGCTAATATTGTTGCCGCACCGTTCAACGCTCTGCTGGCCGAGGCGGTGGAAATTCACCTTTCTGGCGGGCGCATGGACAGTGCAGGTGGCTGGCAAAAAATGTTACGTGAAATTGTACCGACGATCATTGATGAGTTGCGTAAGTTGCTGTATTTGCTGATGTGGTCTGTACCATTTTTGTTGCTGTTTTTAATTCCGGGGATCAATCTCATTGCTCCGTTCACTTGGCTGGCCTTCAGCGCGTGGATGCTTACTGTGGAATATGCCGATTATCCTATGGGCAATCACGGCTTGCGTTCAGACGAGCAAAAACAGCGGCTGGGCAAAAAACGCTTGTTGTCACTGGGCTTTGGCGGCGCTGTAACAGTGGCAACAATGATTCCGATAGTGAATTTTCTGGTGATGCCCGTAGCAGTGGCCGGGGCAACGGCAATGTGGGTTAAGCAATTCAAGGATTGAACCCGTTATTCGTCAAGTCAATAAAAAGGCTCTACGGTATCGACACTGCCCTGGGCATCCCAACACATTGAGTGGGGGGGTAGTCTTTTTGCACGAGACCATGCATGAGACACCCAGGGTACATCGACTTCCGTAAAGCCTTTCCGACTTATCGGGTGCTTTCACACCACCTACATCACCGTCATTAGCTAGGACTGGACGCTTTGCGCATAGTTCATTTTTTAAACAAAAAAATATAAAAAAATTCAGCGTGAAAACAAATAGGCGGCAAGTCGATCAACGCCCTCTTTCAGCCGGGTTAACGATGTCGTGTAGGCAAAGCGCAGATGGCGTTCTGGTTGGTTCGCACCGAAATCCCGACCGGGCGTAATCGCTACCCCGGCCTTTTCCAGCACATCCAGTGCAAAAGCGTAGCTGTCGTTGGTGAAGCGGCTGCAATCAGCGTACAGGTAAAAAGCACCCGCCGGAGCGATTGGAATATCAAAACCCAGTTCGCGCAAGGCGGGCAGCAGAAAATCACGGCGTTGACGAAAGTCATCATGGTATCCGTTCAGAATTTCCCGGCTTTCCGGCGCAAAGGCGGCCAAAGCAGCATGCTGGGAGAGCGTGGGCGCAGCCAGAAAGATGTTCTGCGCCAGCTTGTCAGCTTCGCGTACATAATCGGCAGGAGCCACCAGCCAGCCCAGACGCCAGCCGGTCATGCAGAAATACTTGGAAAAACTGTTGATAACAAACAGCTCGTCGGACACACACAATGCGCTATTGGCTGCACTATCGTAAATCAGACCGTGATAAATCTCATCGACAATCAGTCGGCCACCGCGTTTTGCGGCAAAATGGTGCATATCTGCCAGATTGTCCGTGCCAATCACAGTACCGGTGGGATTCGATGGCGAGGCCAGCAACACCGCAATAGTGTCTGCTGTCCAGTACTGCTCCAGCAACGTCGGGGTGAGCTGATAGTCAGACCCCGGCCCCACCGGCACGCCCAGAGCCTCAGCTTCCAGCAGGCGGGTAAAATGCCGATTGCAGGGATAACCAGGGTCAGCCATCAGCACTTGTTCACCAGGGTTTACCAGTACCCCCAGCGCCAACAACAATGCGCCCGAAGCACCCGGTGTAACAATAATACGTTCCGGGGCGACACTTATCCTATATTCGGTTTGGTAAAAGTGGCTAATCGCTTCGCGCAAGACAGGCAGGCCCACCGCCGGAGTGTAGTGGGTTTTGCCCGCATCCAGCGCCTGTTTCGCTGCTTCACGAATGGGAGCCGGAGTGACGAAGTCCGGTTCGCCGATTTCCATATGGATGATATTCCGTCCGGTGGCTTCCAGCGCCTGGGCACGGGCAAGCAAATCCATAACATGGAAGGGTTCGATATCCGCCATACGATGGGCGATATGGGCAGATTGTTTGCGCATTTTAAACTCGGATTTAAACCTGTCTCAGGCCGCGTGCAGGCGTTTAACCAGTGCCAGATCCAGATAGTGGGATGAACCGGCATCACCTGCCAGCACAGTAAAGGGTGCATCCGGTTCACCCATCTGATCCAGCACAATGGCCGCACCGCTAAAATCACTGCCTTTGGTATAACCATCCACGGTGATAATGGTCTTGAGGCCCGCACCCTGCGCCGAAAGAATACCGTTACGTGAATCCTCCAGAGCGATACAGTCCGCCGGACTCAACCCCATTTCCTGCATGGCATAAACGTAAATATCCGGTGCAGGTTTTTTCGCAGGTACCACATCACCGGCGGCAATCACTTCAAACCAGGAGATCGCATCCGGGGCCAGAGCATGAGTTAACAGGGCTGTCACGTTATCGGGACTTGTGGTGGTAACAATGGCCATACGCATATCAGCGGCACGCGCTTCCTCGATCAGCCGACGCACGCCGCTACGTAAAGGCATTCCGCCTTCCGCCAGAATATTCACATAATGCGCGGTTTTCGCCATGTGCAGTTGTTTGATGAAGTCATCCAGATTATCGGGGCGCTTGAAATCAGTGTTATATTCATCAAGGTAAAAGCGCATGCGCTCTTTACCGCCAGTCACTGTTAGTAATTCACCGTACAATTCCGCTGACCAGTGCCAATCCAGACCGGCATCCGCAAAGGCGCGATTAAAAGCGACGAGGTGACCATCGCGCTCGGTATCTGCCAATGTGCCATCCACATCAAACAAAAGTGCTTTTAATTCATTCATTTAGCTTTCTCTTAACGTAAAACTTCAACTATGTCGATATTCGCAGAGCATGAGTAAATCCATGCCCAATAACGGACGGTCGCACATCTTACCCCAGATTTCCTGGTGGCACGATGCGCCGTAATTTCATCTTTAATACCCTCTTACGCACTGAGGATTGATTATAAAACATCCAAGTGAAGCAATAAATTTGCGCAACAACGCCTTCTTTGCTATAAAATGCGCCCTTATTTTTATACTCCCTGCCCGATTTGTAATACATCCTGTCAACCGGATTATCACTACTGGCAGCGAACAGGAGAAAGGCAGGATCGAGAAGCACCTCTATGGCCGTTAAGAAGGCTGTAAAGAAAAAAGTAACAACCCGTTCAACACAGAAGGGTGCCACCGAAAAGGCTGCACTCACCCGAAAAGCATCGCCGAAAAAGGCCGAGACTCAAAAAGTGACCGCAAAAAAAACGACACCCCAGAAGACAATGTCCAGCACTCATAAAATGGATGACAACCACTTCACCAACTTCACCCCCTATAAAGCTAAAAAGGGTGAGGAATACATGAATGCAGAGCAGGTAGAACATTTCCGTCACATTCTGGAAGGCTGGAAACAACAGCTGATGAGCAAGGTTGATGAGACCGTGCACCATATGCAGGATGAAGCAGCCAATTTCCCGGACCCTAATGATCGGGCCAGCCAGGAATCGGAATTTGCTATGGAGCTGCGCACCCGGGACCGGGAACGCAAACTCATCAAGAAAATCGATGAATCCATCGATAACCTTGGTGAAGACTACGGCTACTGCTCACATTGCGGCGTGGAAATCGGCATTCGTCGCCTGGAAGCCCGTCCTACGGCTACCCAGTGCATCGATTGCAAAACCCTGAATGAAATCCGCGAAAAACAATATGGCAAATAATTCTCTTTTTTGCAGATAACATCATAACAAGCAAAAAAATGGCCGCCCGTCCTCGCAGACTGGCGGCCATGTCGGGCTATACCCCCCCTACAGGTTACTGCTGGCGCTGCTGACTTAAGCCACCGCCCCTAATTCTTTCACTGTTTCACTCGGTCCGATCTCTTCCACCTCCGTTCCTGCCAGCAAATCATGCATCTGCAAACCGTTGGTGCGTACAAATGTGCTGACGTATTCGAAAGCCACCGGGTCATCACGTTCCAATGTCTTTTGTACCAGCAGGCATTTTTTTCCTTTCACATAACAAGGACGTACTGCGCCATAGCGCAGGCGGTGATCAGCACCAAATTTTGCCAAAACGCCTGACACCCGATCCACCCAGTCACTGGGACGAAAAGTGCGACCATTTTGCATTGTTCCTTCAACTAACCAACTCACAGCGTGCTCCTCAGTGTATTCTGTCACTAATAACAGTGAACATTTAATGTTGCTTCTTGCATCGGCCAAAACAATGTTTCCGTTAGCGGAAATATTTACCGGAGGCCAAACTTTCTGGCAAACCGGCCAGAACTCCAAACACTTTGATCCACATTCAAGATTTAGGTTCAAGGCTCTATCCCTATGGTGTTTAGGGTTTAGCGCTGAATGTGCGTCATATTGATTTCATGACCAGGCAACCAGGATGTGTCATCAAGCCAAATCCCAATCGCTATGGGGATATTAAGGCTAGACACGCTGGGCTGTTACAATCGGTTCCATGTCAGCTGACCAATATTTCACCACAACCGTAAAGCATGTCCCGTATCGTGGCCGCTTTGCCCCCTCGCCCACTGGCCCCTTGCATTTTGGTTCACTGGTCACCGCCCTTGGTAGCTATTTAGAAGCTCGCAGTCAACAGGGCGAATGGCTGCTGCGCATGGAAGACATTGATCCGCCTCGCGAGCAGACCGGTGCTGCCGATGCAATTTTGCGTGCGCTGGAGGCCTATCATCTGAATTGGGACGGCGTCGTGCTGTATCAGAGCTTGCGCCATGCGGCTTACGAAACAGCGTTGACTCAACTGATCGAAAACCATCACAGCTTTGCCTGTAGTTGTAGTCGTAAAACCATTGCTGTCAATGGTGGCGGTCATATTTACCCCGGCACTTGTCGGGATGGGCTCCCCCCAGGTGAAACACCTCGCACAGTGCGGGTTCGCGTGCCGAACAAGGATGAAATCTTCACTGATGCCCTGCAAGGTCAGGTGAAATCCAATTTGCAAACCGAGGTGGGTGATTTTGTCGTCCGCCGCGCCGATGGCCTTTATGCTTACCATCTGGCAGTGGTGGTGGATGATGCACAGCAAGGCATCACTGATATTGTGAGGGGTACTGATCTACTAGGTTCCACTCTGCCACAACGTTATTTGCAGAGGTGTCTCGGTTACTCGCATCCACAATATAGCCATCTGCCGCTTGCCGTTAATCAACACGGTCAAAAACTCAGTAAGCAAAACTTTGCGACAGCTATCGACATCCGACATCCTGGCCCCACACTAAGCAAGGCGCTGGCTTTTCTCGGTCACCCGCCACCTGCTGAACTACAAGGTGCCGATCCCGCCCTGTTATTGAACTGGGCGACAGCGCATTGGGATATGCAAAACGTGCCACGTACAGCCTCTATTTGTATTGACGGCGAAGGCAAATAAAGGTTTTCCCTGGCATCTGCGTTCCCCCGTTTTTCAAACGTAGTGAAGCGCGGGTATGGCCACAATTACTTCCCTTTCAAACTTTTAGTGACAACCCCAACACATCCTGCATGTCATATAATCCGGCCTTGCGCCCAGCCAGCCATTGCGCAGCACGCACGGCACCGCTGGCAAATGTCATACGACTGGAAGCTTTGTGGGTGATTTCCACTCGCTCACCATCGCCCGCAAATAACACGGTGTGATCACCCACAATGTCACCTGCGCGGATGGTTTCAAAGCCAATGGTCTTGCGATCACGCTCACCGGTAACGCCTTCTCGACCATATACTGCGCAGTCTTTCAGGTTACGCCCCAGCACATCGGCAATCACTTCGCCCATGCGCAATGCAGTGCCGGAGGGAGCATCCACCTTATGTCGGTGATGGGCTTCGATGATTTCAATATCTACCTCATCACCCAATACTTTGGCGGCGGTCTCCAGTAATTTGAGGCAGAGATTAACTCCCACGCTCATGTTGGGTGCGAAGACAATGCCAATATCCTGTGCAGCTTCAGTGATTTGTGCTTTTTGTGTTTCATCAAAGCCGGTGGTACCGATAACCATGGCGTTGCCGCGCTGACGGCACACGGCTAAATTGGTTAACGTAACTTCAGGTCGGGTAAAATCAATGAACACATCGAAGGTATCGGCGGTTGTGATGTCATCTACTACAGCCACATCCAGTTTACCAATACCGGCCAATTCACCAGCATCTACACCCACCACTGTGCTACCCGGTCGTTCCAGCGCTACGCTGACGTGTGCTCCATCTGCCTGATTAACGGCTTCCAGCAGGGCTTTGCCCATGCGACCGGCTGCACCGGTGATTGCGATTTTTATCATTTTCAGGTTTTACTCTCGCACCCTCTTTCCCACAAAGGGGAGAGGGAATAGTTTATGGTTTTTTCTGTATCTGCGCTGCTTTACCAGCTAATGTAGGCATACCCTTGTTCCTGCAATTCCATCAGCGCCGATGCACCTACTTCCACAACATTGGCAAAGGGCAGCATATCCTTTTCAGTCCACTTCAGTGCTTTCATGGTATTACCGCAAGCTTGAAATTTCACACCGTACTGGGCAAGACTGGAAACCCGCTGGCGCGTTTCTTCACTGACCGGGCGACCCGGGTTTTTGGCCAGGATGTGCAGGCCGGGACCAATACCCACGACGACGATAGAGATGTTATCTCCCCATTTACGCAGCATGGCACCGACGGAAAACAAGATGGCTTTTTGCGTGGCTTCATCTGCCGTGTTGAATTGATACACCACTTTGTGGTCCGGTGGATCACCCGGGAAGCGTAATTCTTCTTCAGCCTGGGTGATGTCACTTAACCCGAAAAATATGATCAGCGACCCTAACAATAAATAGTTTCGTGCATTTTTCATGGCGCAGCCTCCCGGGCAAAATTTCACGTTTTAAGTGTCATTAAGTCAAGCTGACGTTTTTCTTTGTCCTAGATTGACGAAACCTTACAGTTACACTTTAAGTATCAGCTATAACTTAATATCATCTATGAATTTTTTGACCCCATCCAGCCAGGAATGCTCCTTCGGACTGTGTTTTTTGACACCCTGATCACCCATGGTTTCATCAAAATGCTTCAACAGTTCTTTCTGCTTGCCATTAAGATTCACCGGCGTTTCAATTTGCACCCGACACAGCAAGTCACCCACCGGACCACCACGCACAGACTTTACACCTTTGCCACGCAGTTTGAACATTTTACCCGTTTGGGTTTCTGCCGGGATTTTCAATTTGACCTTGCCATCAAGCGTCGGCACTTCCAGCGAACCACCCAAGGCTGCCGTGACAAAACTAATAGGGACTTCGCAGTACAGGTTGTTTTCGTCACGCACAAACAACGGATGTTCCTTCACCGCAATTTGCACATAGAGATCACCGCTCGGTGCGCCGCGTTCACCCGCTTCACCTTCGCCACTGAGACGAATCCGGTCACCATTATCAACACCTGCCGGCACTTTCACCGACAAGGTTTTGTGTTCCTGGGTGCGGCCCTGACCATGACAACTGCCGCAGGGAGTTTTGATCATTTGTCCTGCACCCTGGCATTGGGGACAGGTTTGTTGCAGCGAAAAGAAACCTTGTTGCATGCGCACCTGACCAACACCACCACAGGTCGTACACTGCTCGGGCTTGGAGCCTTTTTTGGCACCGCTGCCACCGCAGGTAGAACAGATCACCGAGGTGGGTACCCGAATTTTTATGGTGGTACCGCGTACGGCATCTTCCAGACTCAACTCCAGATTGTAACGTAGATCAGCACCCCGTCGTGCGCGTTGCTGACTACTGCCCGGGCCACCTCCGCCACTGAAGATATCGCCAAACACGTCACCAAAAATATCACTGAAGTTGGCACCACCACCGGGATGAGCCCCCCCCATACTGGCATCCACACCGGCATGACCAAACTGGTCGTAGGCCGCACGTTTTTGTGCGTCACCCAAAACTTCGTAAGCTTCTTTAGCTTCCTTGAATCTCTCCTCCGCCGTCGTGTCGCCCGGGTTTCGATCCGGGTGGTGTTTCATCGCCAACCGTTTGAAAGCCTTTTTCAGTTCTGCCTCGCTGGCGTTGCGTTGCACACCCAGCACTTCATAATAATCGCGTTTAGACATCTTTAAATTCAGCCAGTTATAAGGTTAATCAATAAACGACATTAAACCTGGATTCTACCCGTAATCATGTTGGCAGAATCCAGGTTTAATGATGTCCCGAATGCGGAAACGCGACAGAAGGAAAATCCCGCTGCCGCGCCGCTGTGACTTCCGGACACATGTCTCACTGACCTGCGCCCATACCTCTTTACTTTTTATCGTCGTCTTTCACTTCTTCAAATTCAGCGTCAACAACATCATCGTTGGCCGTATTGGCTTCGCCACTGGTCTCAGCAGCACCGTCGGGCTGGTCGGTTTTTGCCTGCTGTGCATAGGCACGTTCAGCCATTTTGCCGGATGCTTCTACCAGTGTTTTGGTTTTGGCTTCAATGACATCTTTGTCATCGCCTTTCACGGCCTCTTCCAGCTCGCTAATGGCTTTTTCGATAGCCTCTTTTTCGCCAGCCTCTAACTTGTCGTCACCCATTTCTTTCATGGATTTCTGGGTGGCGTGAATCATATTGTCTGCCTGATTGCGAGCAGCCACCAGTTCATGGAAGCTGGCATCTTCCGCAGCATGAGCCTCCGCATCTTGCACCATTTTCTGGATATCCTCGTCAGTCAGACCGCTGGAGGCCTTGATTACGATGGACTGTTCTTTGCCAGTGGCCTTGTCTTTGGCCGATACGTTGAGGATGCCGTTGGCATCAATATCAAACGCCACTTCGATCTGTGGTACACCGCGTGTCGCCGGGGGAATGTCGGATAAATCAAAACGCCCCAGTGATTTGTTGCCGGAAGCCACTTCACGCTCACCTTGCAATACATGCACGGTCACTGCCGTCTGATTGTCTTCTGCCGTGGAAAATACCTGCTGTGCCTTGGTGGGGATCGTGGTGTTTTTGTCGATGAGCTTGGTCATCACGCCACCCATGGTCTCAATACCCAGGCTCAGTGGAGTCACATCCAGCAGTAATACATCTTTCACATCGCCGCCCAGTACGCCACCCTGAATCGCGGCACCCACGGCGACAGCCTCATCGGGATTCACATCACGACGTGGCTCTTTACCAAAAAACGCTTTGACCTTTTCCTGCACCATGGGCATGCGGGTTTGACCACCCACAAGGATCACATCATCGATATCCTGGGCACCCAGACCTGCATCGCTCAGTGCGGTACGGCAAGGGGCGATAGTGCGTTCCACCAGCTCTTCCACCAGCGACTCCAGTTTGGCGCGGGTCAGCTTGATGTTCAGATGCTTGGGACCGCTGGCGTCAGCAGTAATATACGGCAGATTAACATCGGTCTGGTTCGTGGAAGATAGCTCGATCTTGGCTTTTTCCGCACCTTCTTTCAGACGTTGCAGAGCCAGCGGGTCATTCCGCAGATCCACGCCCTGATCTTTCTTGAATTCATCCACGAGGTAATCGATCAAACGTTGATCGAAATCTTCACCGCCGAGGAAGGTGTCGCCATTGGTGGACAAAACTTCCACCTGATGTTCACCATCGATATCAGCCAGTTCAATAATCGAAATATCAAACGTACCACCACCCAAGTCATAAACGGCCACCTTGCGGTCACCTTCTTTTTTATCCATGCCAAAGGCCAGCGCCGCTGCGGTAGGCTCGTTGATGATGCGCTTGACATCCAGACCTGCAATTTTGCCGGCGTCTTTGGTGGCCTGACGCTGGGAGTCGTTAAAATAGGCCGGTACGGTAATCACCGCTTCGGTGACTTCTTCGCCCAGATAATCCTCGGCAGTTTTTTTCATTTTTTGCAGCACCCGTGCAGAAACCTCCGGGGCGGCCATTTTTTTGCCATGCGCTTCTACCCAGGCGTCGCCGTTGTCAGCCTTGATGATTTTGTAGGGCACCAGGTCAATGTCTTTCTGGACTTCATTGTCGGTGAAACGACGTCCAATCAGGCGCTTTACCGCATAAAGCGTGTTGGCCGGGTTGGTCACAGCCTGACGCTTGGCTGGCGCACCGACGATAACATCGTTGTCATCCGTAAAAGCCACCACTGAAGGTGTCGTGCGATCACCCTCTGCATTTTCGATGACGCGGGGCTCACCACCTTCCATCACCGCAACACATGAATTTGTGGTTCCCAAGTCAATGCCGATAATTTTTCCCATGGCTCCAGTTCTCCGCTTATTTCTCTAAAAGGGTCGTTTAACAAAATTGGGTCGTTTAAATCTTTGCTACATTTCCAACTTGTACAGCTAGGTGTGGGCGAAAAACCTTAATTCAAGCCTGTTCATTAATATGGTTACCGGATTCACTGTCCGAGGTTTCGCTTACAGCTTTGGACACCACCACCATGGCGGGACGTAACAGGCGCTCATTGAGTTGATACCCTTTTTGCATGACTGCCATCACCGTATTGGGTTTGTGCTCGGCACTTTCCTGCATGGACATGGCCTGATGTTTGTCGGGATCAAAAGTATCACCGGTGGGGTCAACGGCTTCGATACCAAACTTTTCCAGTGCAGCGGTCAGCATCTTAAGCGTCAGCGCGGTACCTTCTTTCATCTGTGCCATCGCATCGCCGCTTTCAGTGACGCCATCGGCGGCTGTCAGTCCCATTTCCAGACTATCTTTGATGGGCAACAATTCCAGGGCAAATTTTTCCAAGGCAAATTTGTGGGCATTTTCGACATCCTGTTTGGCACGCCGACGGGTATTTTCCATGTCAGCTTTGACACGCAGAAGCTGATCCCAGTGTTCATCCGCTTTGGCGCGGGCATCTTCCAATAGCGGCATCAGATCGTCAGTGGCAGTATCTTCCGCTTCCACCACACCCTCAATGACCTCGTCAGTTGCTTTGGTCTCAAGTGCATTTTCTTCTGCTGATATTTTTTCGGATCGGGTTTCGTCTTTCGCCATGCCTTCTTCTCCACGTTAAGTGCCGATTATTTTTCATAGAACACACTCACGGGCACACTACGCGCCCGGACAAAATATGTGGACTAATTCCGTTGATTCAAGACCGTGCCCAATAATTTTGCAGTGACATCCACCACAGGGATGATGCGATCATACGCCATGCGCGTAGGGCCGATGATGCCCAGCACACCCAGTACCTCGTCATTGGCAGAATAAGTTGCGGTGACTACGCTGCAATTATCCAAAGCCTCATAGCCGGATTCATGACCGATAAAAATCTGTACCCCCTGGGCATGCAGGGATTTATCCAGCAAATCAAGAATGCCCTGTTTTTCACTGAAAGCATCAAACAACTGGCGCAGGCGGGGCACGTCAGCCATTTCTTCATAATCCATGAGATTGGTCTCCCCGGCCATGATGTAATCCTGTCCGGTATCGGTATCATCGAATACCTGATGCGCCATTTCGATAGCCGAACACATCAATCGATCCATATTGCTTTGCGCGTTTTCCATTTCCTTGAGCAGGTCACCCCGCACCCTTTGCACATTTTTGCCCGTAAACTGCGCATTGAGATACGCCGCGATGCGCTCTAGCTCCGGCAATGCATACGGGCGCGAGGTGTGAATCACCCGGTTCTGTACATCTTTTTCGTTGAAGACCAGGATCGTCAGCACCCGGTTTTCTGATAAAGGCAAAAACTCAATCTGCCGCAAAGCGGCCGGTTTTTGCGTCGGCAGCATCACCACGCCGGCCATTTGAGTAAACCCCGACAGCAGCGATGATGCCGACTCCACCAGCTGTGAAACATCCGATTGTGGCGTCAATGTGCTGGCCAGGGTTTGCACATCATTGGAGCCCAGCGGTTTAATGGTCAGCAGATTATCAATGAACAGTCGATAACCCTGCTCCGTGGGTACCCGACCCGCCGAGGTATGTGGCGCACTCACCAGTCCCAATCGTTCCAGATCTGCCATCACATTGCGCACCGTAGCCGAGCTGAGATCCAGCCCGGCATCCTGCGCCAGCGATTTGGAGCCCACCGGCTGTCCCTCGCGAATATAACGCTCGATGAGTGTTTTCAACAGCAGTTGGGCACGCTCATTGATGACGGTTTCATTTGCCTCGGACTCGTTGATTATCTGATCACTCACTGCTGGCTCTCCGCCGTTATCATCCGAATAGTCATTATTCCAGCCTGCAATGTTATACGCCCAGGATTTTCGGGTACACACCAACACCGGTTTTTTACACCTTCTTTTCTCCTTTTTCGATGTTTTTTCATACAATGCCCGTTCGCGCCGCTGACAGTTGGACACTTATCAACAACATGCTACCGTTGCGCCGTTGGCCCCGACTGCCCTACAACAAGAGCAAATCACACAATATGGCAACAACATTCAACACCATCGGCATTATTGGCAAGCACGGCGCACCAAACACGGGCGGCGTGCTTAAAGAACTGCTGGTTTATTTACAGCAACGGCAAATAAGCGTGTTACTGGACAGTCTCTCGCTGGCAGCCGATAACCCGCAGGAAAATCATCAGGAAGACTATGTTGAGCGCACCGTGCTGGGCGAGTCCTGTGACCTCATTATTGTTGTCGGTGGTGACGGCACCCTGCTCAATGCCGCACGCAGCCTGGTGGACTACGAAGTTCCCCTGCTGGGCATTAACCTGGGTCGCCTTGGTTTTCTCACCGACGTGGCACCGTCGGAATTACAGCAAACCCTGGATAATATTCTGGGGGGTGACTACCAGGAGGAACGGCGCTCCCTGTTGCATGCCCGTGTCATACGTGACCACCAGCAAATTGACGAAAGCGTCGCCCTGAATGATGTGGTGGTCCATACTTGCAACGTCGCACGGATGATTGAATACGAAACCTATATCAACGGACAGTTTATCAATATCACCCGATCCGACGGTCTTATTGTCGCCACACCCACCGGCTCCACAGCCTACGCCCTCTCCGGCGGCGGGCCGATTGTGCATCCGTCACTGAATGCCCTGGTACTGGTGCCCATTTGCCCGCACACTATGAGTTACCGACCCATTGTGGTGGATGCAGACAGCCGGGTTGAAATCGTGCTCAGCGACAGTAATCAGGCACGCGCGCAATGCTCTTGCGACGGGCAAATCGATCTCAGTCTGCAAAATGGCGACAAAGTCGTGATCGAGAAAAAAGAACATTCCATTCGTCTGGTACACCCCACCGATTACAATTACTACGGCATCCTGCGTGCCAAACTGCACTGGGGCAAGCGTTTGTAGTTCTGGGTATAAACGGGTAGCTGGCAATACAATAAATAATCCAGGGAGCAACTTATGAACTTAAAGAGAACAGAAGCCAAGATAACAATTGCAAAACTTCTGGAGTTGGCTTATTCCAAGAACAAAGGAGTGACGGTAAAAATCATGGCAAAAAAGGAGGTGCCAGATTAACCGTAGATCAAAATGGCAAAGCTACACTCTCAAATACTGCCGGAATAGTTACGTTCAGCGGGTCTCCAGTACTGGATAAAATTGGGGTAAAAATAAAACGTGTTAGCGTCTCTTTCAACAACAAAGGCGGCATGAGAGTAGGCTATAGCGCTACTTTTGACTTGGAATACATAAAATTAACAGTAATGGGTAACTTTGACTTGGAAAAACTAATAATATCTTGCTCTGGTATTCTATGTAAAGCTGCTCGCACGCTTAAAGGCAGACATCATGCTTACGATATGGAAATGCAAAAAATCATGGGGTATTAACAATGAAAAACACTTTGATAAGTTTTATTGCTATTCTTTTCATTGCGAGTTGTTCTACTACCCACAAAGTGCCATCTGTACTATTTCAAACATATTCCAAATATAAAGAATCAACCAATGAAAATAATATTAAAGAGGTTGCCAGCGTCTACTTTAGTCAATCGTTATTAGGTAAAAATTATCGTACAAATTCAGATGCAATCCGCCAATTATTATTTAAGGATTATATGATATCTATTGTTAATCATCACGAACAAGTAAAGTTTCAAAATGGTTGTTTAACTATTAATGGGTATGACGAAGAAAGCGCCCCATTGATTTTTAGCTTAAAATACTTACTAAAAGATGGACGCTGGCTGATTGATAAAATTCATGTTGTATTTATTGAAAGTAAAAATGACTTTAATCAGGAAGCTAAATGTCCAAAGTCGTACATAAATTAATCGGCTAACAAATAGCCCCAGGGGATAATCCAAAGCGTCACTTGTTTTTCATTTGCAAAACGTACCACGTTGAATTGCCTCTGAACATGACGACAGGCTGTCACATTATGTTGCAATATATCCACATCCATCACTTCGCTATCGTCGATGAACTTGCCCTGGATTTTCAGAATGGCATGACCGTGCTTACGGGCGAAACCGGCGCAGGCAAATCCATTCTGCTGGATGCACTGGGGCTGGCGCTGGGTGACCGTGCAGAATCCGGCACTATTCCCGCCAACGCCGAGCGTGCCGAGGTCAGTGCCGAGTTTGATATTCACACTCTGCCTACAGCGCAGGCATGGTTAGCTAAACACGAGCTGGATGATGACGGCCAATGTCTGATTCGCCGCACCGTCAGCAAAGATGGTCGCTCCAAGGGATATATCAATGGCCGCCCTGTGCCCATGCACTCGCTACGTGAACTGGGCGAGCAACTGGTGGATATCCACGGCCAGCACGCCCATCAATCATTGCTGAAGCGCGAAGTACAGCGACAGGCACTGGATGTCTTCGCCAGCAGCCATGATAAAAAATACGCCAGACTGATCGACAACACCGCGCAGTGTTTCCAACAGTGGCAACAACTCCACACTGAACTGGCCCGTTTACAGGCCAGTCGTGAGCAGCGGGATGACCGTCTGGAATTATTGCAATATCAGGTGGAAGAATTGCGTGTGCTGAATCTCACCACTGATGAGCTGGAGGAACTGGTATCCGAGCACGCCCGACTGGCCAACCTCAACCAGTTGCGTGAAGGTGGCGAGAGCATTCTCTCCGGGCTTAGCAACGAGCAATCCGGCAGCATCGTCGATGGGCTGGATCATCTCAGCGCTGAACTTGGCCAGTTGCAAACCACCGACCCGGCGCTCAGTAATGCCAGCGAAGCCCTGCAAGGTGCGGCGATTCAGGCCCGTGAAGCGGCCAGTGAATTACGCAATTATCTGGATAGCCTGTCCCTGGACCCGGAGCGTTTACAAGCTGTGGATGAGCGTCTGGCATTGATTCATGAGCTGGCTCGTAAACATCGCCTGCCACCAGAGGAATTGCCTTCCCTGTTGGAACAGCAGGAAAATGAACTCAGCAGTCTGCAAAACGCCAGCATACAATTAGGCGAAGTAGCTGCCGCTGTGGCTACCGCCGAAAAAGATTACCGTGCCAGTGCAAAAAAACTGGGCAGCGCACGCCAGCGGGCCGCAAAAAAACTGGGCAAGGCCGTCACTGACAACATGCACCAGCTGGGCATGCCCCACGGCGTGTTTGAAATCACCCTGGAACCACTGGACACCTTTACGGCCAGCGGGCTGGAGCGTGTGGAGTTTTGTGTCACCACCAACCCTGGGCAACCCATTCAACCATTGGCCAAAGTCGCTTCGGGCGGTGAGCTGGCACGTATCAGTCTTGCTATTCAGGTGATTGCCGCAGGTAGCGGTAAAATCCCTACCCTGATTTTTGATGAAGTGGATGTGGGTATCGGCGGCGGCATTGCCGAAGTGGTGGGCAGGCTGCTGCGCAATCTCAGCGAGCAACGACAGGTATTATGTGTTACCCATCAGCCGCAGGTAGCCTCCCTGGCCCACCAGCATTTGTTGGTCAGCAAGCAGGTCAATAAACAGCAACAGGAAACCGTGACCGATGTTTCGCCCATCAGCGAACAGGCACAGGTGGATGAAATTGCCCGTATGCTGGGTGGACTGGAGATCACCGAGCAGACACTCTCCCACGCCCGTGAAATGATTGAGCGTGGGCAGCAGGTGCTGAGTTAAATTTGCTGGCGCTCTGCTTGTGTTCTATTTCGCGTTTTTGTGATTAAAGAACGGGCAAAGAGGAGCCGAAGCCGGGATACAAAACCGGGAGGTTATTTAATGTCCACCCCTAAGTCGGTTTGCGGAAAACCAACGTGCCGTTGGTGCCACCAAAGCCAAAAGAATTGGACATGACAATATCGATGCTCATTTCACGCGCAGTACCCGGTACAAAATCCAGATCACATTCGGCATCCGGGTTATCCAGGTTGATGGTGGGCGGTGCCACCTGATCCCGAATCGCCAGCGCCGAGAACACAGCCTCAATACCCCCCGCAGCACCTAACAGGTGACCGGTCATGGATTTGGTGGAGCTGATTGCCACCTTGTACGCATGGTCACCAAAGGCGGTTTTCATGGCATGGACTTCACCCACGTCGCCCGCCGGTGTGGAAGTGCCGTGAGCATTGATGTAATCCACTTCTTCCGGATTAATACCGGCATTTTTCAACGCCAGCTTCATGCAGCGCGCCGCACCCTCACCACCCTGCGACGGCGACGTCATATGGTAGGCATCTCCGCTCATGCCAAAGCCAATGACTTCCGCATAGATTTTAGCCCCACGCGCTTTGGCAAATTCATATTCTTCCAGCACCACCACGCCAGCCCCATCGCTAAGCACAAAGCCGTCACGGTCTTTGTCCCAGGGACGACTGGCTGCCTGTGGGTCATCGTTGAGTGTGGACAACGCACGGGCGGCAGCGAAGCCACCCAGCCCGGTGGTTGAGGTGGACATTTCCGAACCACCGGCCACCATGACATCGGCATCACCGTACTGGATAAAACGCGCGGCATCACCAATGCAATGCGTCGCTGTCGCGCACGCAGTGGTAATGGCATAGTTGGGGCCTTTCATGCCGTAGATTATCGACAGGTTGCCGGAAATCATATTGATAATATTGCTGGGCACAAAAAATGGGGAAATCTTGCGCGGTCCTCCTTTGAGAAAGGCGTTGTGTCCCTTTTCGATACCGGTGAGGCCACCGATACCGGAGCCGATGGCTACGCCAATACGCTCGGCATTTTTTTCCGTCACTTCCAGGTCGGCATCACGCACCGCCTGAATACCGGCGGCAATACCATAATGGATAAACAGATCCATTTTTTTGGCATCTTTGGCAGCAATGTAATCGGTGATATCGAAATCACGCACGGAACCGCCAAAACGTACGGAATACTCGCTGACATCAAAATGTGTGAGTGGTGCAATACCACTGTTACCTGCCAGCACATTTGTCCAAGCATCCGCCACATTCAATCCCACCGGGGAAACCATACCTAAGCCAGTAATCACTACGCGTCGCTTCGTCACAAAAAATACCTGTTAAATAGTCTGTTTACGCATGCCCTGTGTACCTGGCCTGATAGACCGGAGCAACAACGAACTGAGGAACCGTAACAAAATAACCTGGGCATATGGTTTTTTCGGTTATGTTTGTTACACTTTTTTCCAACGAAAAAGGCCGCAATCCACCGAGTGGTTCTGCGGCCTTGACAACATAATCCAGCTTGACAGTTCAAGCTCTTCGCTGATAGCAAAGGAAACTAAAAGTTTCCCGTACTCAACGAAAATCAGCTGGAATGCGCGGTAACGTAATCCGTTGCTTGTTGTACTGTGGTAATTTTTTCCGCATCTTCATCAGGAATTTCAGTTTCAAATTCCTCTTCCAATGCCATTACCAGTTCCACTGTATCCAGGGAATCGGCACCCAAATCGTCAACAAAAGATGATTCGCTGCTGACCTCTTCTTCCTTCACGCCAAGTTGCTCAACAACGATTTTCTTGACTCGTTCCTCAATGGTGCTCATTTCGGATTAACCCTCCAAAGTAATTTCGAAGCAGCCCTGACTTTCTCTTTGTTTTTATAAAACCTGATAAGTTTATAAAACAGCCCCGAGCCGCGTGGCGGTATTCTAGTAAAAAGCCCGCTCGGTTACAAGCGATAAAAACCTTTACAAAGATACCATATATTGTTGTTTTTCATAACAATTAATTTTCAAAAGAATAAAAAATGACTTATGCCATGTGCATTCCACCGTTTACATGCAATGTCTCACCGGTGATATAGGCCGCACCGGGTGAAGCCAGAAAGGCAACAGCCGCCGCAATTTCCTCCGGCTGGCCAAGGCGATTCAGCGGAATTTCACCCAGCAGTGCCTCTCTCTGAGCATCCGGCAAAGCACGGGTCATGTCAGTATCGATAAATCCGGGAGCAACGGTGTTCACCGTAATGCCACGCACGCCTACTTCCCGTGCCAGCGATTTACTGAAACCAATCAAACCTGCTTTGGCCGCTGCATAGTTGGCCTGACCGGCATTGCCCGCAACACCCACCACTGAACTGATGCTGATAATACGGCCCTTGCGCGCTTTGGTCATCGCTCGCAGGCAGGCCTTGGACATGCGATACACCGACGTCAGATTGGTATTGATAATGTCATCCCATTCTTCTTCTTTCATACGCATCAGCAGATTATCGCGGGTAATACCGGCATTGTTGACCAGAATGCCAGGGGCGCCGAAAGTCTCAGTCATGCCCGCCAGCAATTGTTTAATGGAGTCGGCATCGGTGACATTGAGCGCCATGCCCTGTCCGGTGATATCATTTTCAGCCAGACAGGCGCTGATCGATTCCGCACCTTTTTCCGAGGTCGCAGTACCGACAACCGTCGCTCCCTGCTGACCCAACGCCAACGCAATACTTTGGCCGATGCCTCTGCTGGCACCGGTAACCAGGGCAATTTCGCCACTGAGAATATTTGTGTTTGTCATCATTGTTTTCCCTCTCCAACAGCCTGCACGGTTTTGTCCAGACCGGCGAGATCCGATGTCGTCAAACCGGTCATCTCACGATTAATACGTTTATTCAGTCCTGCCAGCACCTTGCCCGGGCCACATTCCACTACCTGTTGTATCCCCTGCGCGGCAAAGGCCTGGACAGTATCCACCCAACGCACCGGGCTGAACAACTGGCGTTTAAGCGCATCACGAATGGCATCCGCACTGCTCTCAGCCTGCACATCCACGTTATTAAAAACAGGGATGAGTGGACTCTGAATCGCTACGCCCGCCAGATGCTCGGCCAGACGCTCGGCAGCAGGCATCATCAAGCTGCAATGCGACGGTACACTCACTGGCAGTGGCAACGCGCGTTTTGCACCGGCTTCCCTGGCCAGGTCCACGGCACGATTAACCGCGGCCGTATTGCCTGCGATCACCACCTGCCCCGGCGAATTATAATTCACAGCGGTGACCACTTCACCCGTCACACTTTTTGCGGCTTCGGCACAAATTTCACCGACCTTGTCATCGTCCAGTCCTAAAATCGCCGCCATAGCACCCTCGCCGACGGGCACTGCCTCCTGCATAAAACGACCACGATCAGCCACCACGGTCACGGCATCACTTAACGACAAACTGCCAGCGGCTACTAAAGCACTGTATTCACCAAGACTGTGTCCCGCCATGGCCACAGGCTGTGCATTTTGCTGTGACTGCCATACACGCCACACTGCCACGCCACCGGCTAACATTGCCGGTTGAGTAATATGCGTTTTATTGAGCTCCTCTTCTGGACCCTTTTGCACCAGTTGCCAAAGATCGTAACCCAAAGCATCACTGGCCTCCTGAAAGGTCTCTTTGATTTGTGCATGAACTTCGGCCAGCTCCATCAACATACCAATGGATTGAGAACCCTGACCGGGAAAAACTACCGCGTACGTCATTCTTTGTTTCCTGAAATATTTTGTGTTTTTGTAGAGTGAGCAAACTTTTTTACCCACGCGGGCTGCGGGCTCATGACTGTTAAATCAGTACCGCAACAATGCCGACCCCCAGGTAAAACCACCTCCAAAGGCTTCCAGCAATACGGTTTCTCCGCGCTGGATGCGGCCATCCCGCACCGCCTCATTCAATGCCAGCGGCACTGATGCTGACGATGTGTTGCCGTGTTCCTGCACTGTCACGACGACATGATCCATGTTCATTTTCAGTTTTTTGGCGGTGGCATTAATGATGCGAATATTGGCCTGATGCGGCACCAGCCAGTTAATGTCCGACTTTTCCATGTTATTCGCCGCCAGGGTTTCATCAACGATACGCCCAAGTGTATTCACCGCAATTTTAAAGACTTCGTTGCCCTGCATGGTGATATACACCACGCCATCCTCCTGATCGCCATAGCCTTCCGACACACCACCGGTGGTGGATAACAAATCCTTATACTGACCATCCGCATGCAAATGCGTGGATAGAATTCCCGCTTCATCGCTGGCACCCAGCACCACAGCACCGGCACCATCACCAAACAAAACGCAGGTACCGCGATCCGTCCAGTCAATAATGCGTGACATGGTTTCGGCTCCCACCACCAGCGCACGGCGATGACTGCCACTGGCAATAAATTTGTCGGCGACACCCAATGCATAAACAAACCCGGTACACACTGCCTGTATATCAAAAGCCGCACAACCACGAATACCCAGGCGCTGCTGCAACAGGCAGGCGGTACTGGGAAACACGCGATCCGGCGTGGTAGTGGCGACAATAATCAGATCAATGTCCGCAGGTACAACACCTGCTGCGTCTATGGCCTGACGCGCGGCATGTTCGGCCAGATCACAGGTCGTTTCACCCTCTGCGGCAATGTGGCGTTTTTTTATACCGGTGCGATCAGTGATCCATTGATCCGAAGTCTCAACCATTTCTTCCAGATCATGATTACTGAGCACTTTCTCCGGCAGATAACCCCCAGTACCTTCAATGCGCGAATAAATACGGGATTGAGCTTGAGAAATTGTCATACTGCCTGCCCCTGTGCTGCGGCTCTTTGAGTCATCGCTGTTTCGACGTGCTTGCTGATACGTTCCGGCACGTTCTTTTTCACTTCGACAATGGCTTCACGAATAGCGCTTGCATAGGCCAGTTCATCAGCACCACCATGGCTTTTAATCACGATGCCCTGTAAGCCCACAAAGCTGGCACCATTGTAACGTCGTGGATCAATGCGTCGTTTAAGGGCATTGAGTACCGGCATAGCCACCAGCGCTGCTATGCGGGTCAGCAGGTTGCGTTTAAATTCTTCGCGCAAAAAGTGGCTGATCATTTTTGCCACGCCCTCAGTGGTTTTCAGTGAAATATTACCGACAAAACCGTCACACACCACCACATCCACTGTGCCTTTGAAAATATCGTCACCTTCCACGAAACCCACGTAATTAAGATCACTGTCAGCCAAAATACGCGCGGCTTCCTTGACCCGCTCGTTACCTTTGACTTCTTCTTCACCAATATTAAGCAGACCAATGGTAGGTGCTTCAATATTTTCCACCGCGCTGGTGAGCACTGAACCCATTACCGCAAACTCAAACAGGTTATCCGCACTGGTATCCACATTGGCACCCAGGTCCAGCATATGTGTTACACCCTTGATATTGGGCAGCGTGGAAATAATGGCCGGACGATCAATACCTGGTAACATTTTCAACACAAAACGTGCAGTCGCCATTAGTGCACCGGTATTACCCGCACTGACACAAGCCTGTGTACGCCCTTCCTTCACCAGATTAATGGCCACACGCATGGACGAATCTTTTTTGGTACGCAAAGCTATGGACGGTTTTTCATCCATGGCCACCTGTTGAGAAGCATGCTGGATACTCAAACGCTTGCTGGGGGTTTTGTTGCGTAACGCCAGCTCCGCCGTCAGCATTTTTTCGTCACCCACCAGCACAATGTGCAGCCGGGATGTTTCAGAAAGCACTTGCAATGCTGCGGGCACAACCACAGAAGGGCCGTGGTCGCCTCCCATGGCATCAAGGGCAATGGCGATTATTTGAGTCATCAGTAAGTTGGATCGAACCCTGGTAAAAACAGAGTTAAAAGAGGCTGCACGACAAACGCCCAGCGTCTTGCATATTAATCAAGACACTGGACGTTCGGGCAACGTAATAAAAAAAGGAAAGGCAATTATTCGTCGTTGGCGGAAGCTATGACTTTGCGGCCACGGTAATAACCGTCAGCACTGATATGATGACGGCGATGGGTTTCACCTGTGGTGGGCTCAATCGACAACGTAGCGCCTTTCAACGCATCGTGCGAACGACGCATGCCACGGCGTGATGGAGTTACTTTACTTTTTTGAACAGCCATTGTGATTCCTCATATTTAACATGTTTTCTCAGTCGTTTTTTCCCGACTGAGAGGTTTTCAATTGAGACAGCACTGCAAACGGGTTTTCCCGTCGCATTGTTGTCGCATCCTCTTGCCTATTCCCGTTATTGAGAAAGGCTGTGCCCTGTGGGCATGTTTCATTGTCATGCATCGCCACCTGGGGCAATGCCAAAATCAGTTCATCTTCAATAATCGATGCTACGGTGATTTCATCATCAAGCACCAGCAGCGGATCATAACACTCCGGTAACTGCTGTGCCGCCGCCCGGGAAGACACAATACCCAATCGGGTGCGGGTGGACACGGAAAATCCTATGGTTTCCATGCAGCGCTGACAGGTCAGCGGCAAGGTGGCCCTGATTGACCCAGTAACTCTGGGGCTGCCTCCTTCGTCAACGCCAAACTCCAGTCGATATTCCACGTCTCCCTGCTTTGACAAGCCTGCTTCGTCCGTCGCCAGCAATGGCAACAGCCGTGGCAACGAGGATATTGGCAGGCACCCCTCCAGGGTACGCCCGCGCGCAGCTAACGCCAGCGGCTCAATCGTTTCCCTCGTAGACATCAACCAAAACACCCATTCAGCCAGCCCCGAAGGCCGATATTCTGGCACACTCGCCTTCATCAACGGCAGGTGCGACCGACATAAACGCGGGATTCTATGTGGATTCCGGCTTTATGTCAAAGCACGCCTAGTGCGCATGTCCGTCATCGTCGTGTTCGTGTGCGTGATCATCATTTTTTTGTGGTTCGGAATCACCATGACTATCATCACCGTGACCATGGCCACCACCGGCGTGGTCATGCCCCTTCTCCAGCCGGGCATCCAGCGCCAGGTACGCCTCTTTACTCATTCCAGGCAGTTTCTTCACGAATGCAATAATATCCCACAATTCACCGTCCTTGTGCGTTACCCCCCATGCAGGCATCCCGGTCATCCTGATGCCATTTTTTGTTGCCCAAAACAATTCGGCAGCAGACATATGTTCTGCGCTTTTGGCAAGATCAGGTGGCGACGGGTTCATACCTTTGGTTATGGGGGAATCTGTACCGCCGGGGGGGGTATGACACATCGCACACATTTCACGATAGCTGCGAAACCCTGAGTCAATCTGTTTGTCACCCTTGGTGGGAGGTACCACAATCGAAGCAGCACGGGTTTCTATGGAATTTTCCCGAGTTGTCTCCAGCACCCAACTTACCGGGGCGGGGTCTTCCCAGGTTGTGGCGACATTAAATGCCCCCGTATAAATCACCAGCAGTGTCATCAATATTGCGAAGACAGTTGCTAGAAGCAGAGTGCCAATAATTGTTTTCATAATTGTCCCTATTGGTAAAAATGGTATAGAGGTTAAAGGTGTATATTCAGTTGTTAAGAAAACACCAGGTTATATGTCAAAACAACAAGCAACCGTCTTCAGTGACGAAAAGCCGGAGTCCTACCCTAGGATAGTAAAACTCACCTTGAAATCGACCTCATAGCCTGAAACTTGAAATTGTTTCCCAAAACACACTGCCCCTAGTGTAAAGCCTATGCCTCAGCGACAAGTCAAGCACTTTTTTCAACGTCTAAAATGCGAACACCTGTTTGATGAAGCATTATTGCCAATAAAAAGCTTAACCCTGTTTTCCATTCGGCTGCGTTTATAACTAATGAACGTCATTAAACCAAAGGAGAGCAACCGTGAATACCTTGTTTATTACACGATATTTTATCAGCGGCATCGTCTTGTTAAGCCTGACCGCCTGCGGCATACCCACAACCAACACCACAGACAAGCACCCGCCAATCATCCTGGCCAACCCGAAAAACAAAATAGATACACAACCGAAAAAAAATGACTCTTCACGTATTGCGAGACTCGCTGAAAATAAAGAAAACGATATCATGGAAGAACAGGAAACGGCTGTTTTTCCGGAAAGACATAAGGCACGCAAAGACCAGCTGACAAATACGCTTGCCAAGTCCCACAACGCCAAAATATTGCAATCAGCTCCTTTACTCTTACAAAAGCAAATGGCAGACATTGCGGTTTATTCCCGGCCCATGCCAGCATTATCGCCTCAACTATATTGGCCAACCGAACCGGTTGATCATGAAAGCTATGCCCAAATTCATACAAACCCGGTGATGCGTGTTACCGAAAACCCGGTATCCACCTTCAGCATTGATGTGGACAGTGGTTCGTATACCAATACAAGACGCATGATCATGACAGGCCAGTTGCCGCCACAGGATGCCGTGCGTATTGAAGAGTTTTTAAACTACTTTGATTACGCCTACCCTGTACCTGCCAATGTGGGTCACCCCTTTTCGGTCACGACTGAAATCGGTCCAAGCCCGTGGTCACAGGGGCGTCATTTATTACGCATTGGTCTGAAAGCGTATAACGTGGACGCAAGCCAGCTGCCCGCATCAAATATTGTCTATCTGGTCGATGTCAGTGGTTCCATGCGCTCCGCAAACAAGCTCGAATTACTGAAACAATCACTGCGATTGCTCACCAGACAGTTACGGCAACAGGACAGAATATCCATCGTGGTTTATGCGGGTGCCTCGGGTGTGGTATTGAATCCAACTCCCGGTCATCAGCGTTCACACATCCTTTCCGCCCTTGACCGACTCACCGCAGGTGGCAGCACCAATGGCGGTGCGGGCATTCGTCTGGCCTACCAGCTTGCCGAACAGGCTTTTATACCGGAGGGTATTAACCGGATTATATTGGCTTCAGATGGTGATTTTAATGTTGGCACAGTGTCCTTCGAGGCATTGATTGATCTTGTTGAAGAAAAACGCAAAACAGGCATTACCTTGTCTACCCTCGCATTCGGTACAGGCAATGTGAATGACCAGCTAATGGAGCAGCTGTCAAACAAGGCAAACGGGCAATATGCGTACATCGACACTTTGAATGAAGCACAAAAGGTGTTGGTTGATGAAATTTCATCAACCCTGCAAACCATTGCCAAAGATACCAAAATTCAAATCGAGTTCAATCCGGATGTTGTGAGTGAATATCGCCTGATTGGTTACGAGAATCGTGCCCTCAAACGGGAAGACTTTAATAACGACAACGTCGATGCCGGTGAACTCGGCGCAGGATACCGGGTAACGGCATTGTATGAACTGAGCCTGGTCAGCCGTCAGTCACAGATGATTGATCCACTGCGCTATCCGATGACTAAACAACCCTCTTTACGTTCTTCAGACAAGGCCGCGTCATCTGAACTGGCTTTCCTGCGGTTGCGTTATAAACTACCGGAAAGTAATACCAGCACCCTGATAGAGCACCCCATTTATACGCGCAATATCAAACATAAACTGGATGCAACCAGCATTGATTTTCGTTTTGCCGCAAGTGTCGCCGCATTTGGTCAATTATTGCGCGGTGGCCAATATACCGGCACATTCCAGTATCAGAATGTCTTATCACTTGCACGTAACAGTAAAGGTGAAGACCCTTTCGGCTATCGTGGTGAATTCATTCGTCTGGTCAATCTTGCCAATTCACTGGCAAGCAGGCCCACACAACCATACAATCAACCTGTAGATATGTTGTAAATGAATGATTGAACAATAATGGTACACGGTACAATGATTCAGGCCGTGTATCATTTCCACCGTCGTTATAGCATTGGAAAATACGTGATACACGACAATAACGATGAAAATTTAATGTTGAAGTTTTCCCGTGATGGCGATGTTTCTGCTTTTGATATGTTATATGAGCGGCACAAGGTTCCTCTGTTTCGTTATATCCTGAAACAAACCAGGCACCATCATGCCATCACAGAAGAGCTTTTTCAGGAAGTATGGAGTAATCTGATTCGCGCCCGGGAGCAATACCAGCCTTCTGCACGCTTCAGCACCTATCTATTCCAGATTGCCCGTAATCGAATGATTGACCACGCAAGACGAGTGTCCGCAAGACCTGTCAGCGACCCGGAAACAAATCATGAGGACATTGCCAACGCCGGTAATGATGACCCAAGTCTGCACGCGCACACTGCCGACTGCATTGAACAATTACAAACCCATGTCAGCCGCTTACCCCACGAACAACATGAAACGTTTATTCTGAAACATGAAGGTGAACATACTCTCGGGCATATTGCCGAAATCACGGGTGTAACGCTCGAAACAGCAAAAAGCCGATTGCGTTATGCCATGAAAAAGTTGCGGGAACTCATGCCGGAGGAATGCCTGTGAGTGATCAACCTGACAATCAATTCAATGACGACAAAAAAATCAGTACCCTGTATCGTGCAGGCAGCACGGCACAACCACCGAAGCATATTGATCAGGCTATTCGCGCAGAGGCAAGACGCTCTGTCAGCTCGACACCACCGCGTGTACGATCTCCCTGGGCTGTGCCGGTATCCATGGCTGCCGTTCTGGCATTGAGTGTCAGTTTGATTTCATTGATACACGAAGAAGCACCCACGGTATCCGACATCCGCTCTGATGTCCCCGTTATCCATACTGAAGAAAGAGAAATAACCGAATATGCCACCAAAGAAAAATCGGCTGCCCGTCAGGAAACATCAAGTGATCGGCTATCGGTAACTGAAATTACGGATATGGCGCAACCTGACATCGACACAGAACAAAAGGCAGAACGGCAAAAAACAAAAGTCACCAAACCTTCTCTTCAAAAAAGTCAGGTATCTGCAAAAATCAAAGAAGAGTTGACTTTTGATGCTGCCATAGAAACCAGCGATGAAATGTCACAGGAATCAGTTCGGCGGATCATTCCGCAACCCAAAAGCCCATCACCCGCATCCGGGCGAGCGGGTGCCAGCATAGAATTCAGTACCGGATTAAAAAAAGACCTTGGCACTAAAGCCAGTGAAAACTGTGAGCAGTTAAGCCACAGTGCATGTCTTAACTCTGAACAATGCAGTTTGGTGGTGAATGAGATAATTAATGACTCAAAAACATTGGTTTGTCGTCGTTCAATGAGTCACTGTGACACCGGGTTTATTCAACGTTCAGACACAAAAGAAAGCTGTGAAAGCAGACAAGGGTGTATGTATATTTCCGACCCTTGTTTTTGCCCGCCCGATGTTCTCTGTATTTGCAATGGAGGTCAGCCTCCACAGTGTCAGCCCCGAAAGAATGGAACACCGCTTCAATCTGAGTAAATTAGGAAAGCCTGAAAATGGCGAGAGATCACGCCCTGCTACGGGTGGAATTTCTCGGTGTATTGTGACACCTGGTCAACTTATACATTGAGTCTGTTTAAAGATCACTAAAAAGTAACCCAAACATAATGACATCTTCTGTGTTGTCATATAAATTGAAATAGCGTTTGGTGCTAAGAATCACTCCCGCTGACTTTGTGATGTTAATAACAACACCTGCTTCAGGATAAAAGGCACCAATAACACCATTTTTATCCCAATTGTATCCGAGCAAAAACCCCCCACCGACAAAAAAGGTAGCACCCGCGTTATATGCATAAGCTGCACCGGCATCCATCGCCAAGCTATCACCTTCATTAACAGATTTGATATATGACAAATCGACATGACCAATCTTTCCATCGTCAAACCCGAATCCACCAATAGAGATAATACGTAGATCAGCGTTAGATTGTGTGCTTTTCTCTATCCGTAAAAAATTTTCCCCAGCATTCGCCCCAAAGGTGAGACCGGGAGAAAAAAAAGTAATAAGAAAAAAATAATATCCTATCTTCATCGTTGTCGGCATACCGTATATCCCATTCCTTAGGTTGCTATTCATCGAGATTTGATAACATCGCAGTCTCGTATGGGCCCAGCTTCTGGTCATCAAAAGATTAGTGATCTCCAAGACAGTGGTGGGCGCACCAGGCACTGGCGATATTTCGGGACACCGGAAAACGTCCTGCACATACAACACCTCAACGCCGTAGATTGCTTTGCCGAGTGCAAACGTCAGCCACTACGGTTTGTGGATCGTTAGCATCCATACAGCCGTACCGATTTGTCATGAATGACTTCCCGCAACAGTCGGTTTATCGCCCCTTCTTCATAATCAATGTTCCCGACGATTTTTCTCGCTCGTGCGGAGAGGCGCTGATAACCCCAAAGTGATCGCCGTTTGGTCTCGGCCCACCCCTCGCGCTGGTAGTAGAGAGGCAGGTTGACATCAAAATAGGAAATGCTGTCTGCATCCTTCAGCAGATCGGCGTCGGGGTCGCCGCCCACCTCGTGGATCGTTACCAGGCGGCAAGTCTCGTCCACAATATCTCGCGCCACATCGCATGCGGTTAAAATCGGGCGCAATAGTTCCGCACCGTGTCGGGCATGGGCTGCCTTGAAGGCGTTGTAATCGTCGAAATCTGCGCGCTGTACCTTGACCTCCTCAATTGCCCGGTCGATATCATGGGCCAGTGCCGCTAATTGCAGAGCCACGCCGACATCCGGTTGCAGGTGCAAAAGCCATTTCAGGGTGTTGTCGGCGTGACCGGGATCTTCAGGCACTCGCGAGCCGGCGATCACTGCACGGATTTTTTGCTTGGCGCAGTCAACGCTGTCCATCAAGCGCCATTCTCACTCGACGCAGGGTCTCGATATTCATCACCACGGCGATCAACACCAGAATGGGTAACACCAAATTGGTTATTGCACCCAGAAAGATGAGGAACACGCGCACGTCGCGCCCCATCCGTAACCCGACTTTGCTCCCGGCCTGGACCCGTTCACGCATCAGATTGTCGTATTTATCCGCAGTGTAACTCAGCATGAACGAGCCAATAATGGCCATGAAACCGATCCACAGAATCCAGCCGCTCATGTCCACCGCCAGCAGGTGCCAGGTCAAACCGAACAGCAAAAAGGCATCCGCGTAGCGATCCAGTACCGCATCGTACCAGCCACCGATGTCGCTGCTTTGGTACTTGAGCCGAGCCACTTCGCCATCACAACCATCGATGATGGATGCAAACTGAGCGAGCACACCGCCAACGATCAGGAAAAAATACCCGCCGAGCATAAACAACCCGGCGGCTAGCACGGAACACAGAAACGAGAATAGAGAAATCTGATTGGGCGTCACATCGCGCTGCACCAGATACCGGGACATTCGCACGGAGAGGGGGCGGTTTAAATAACGTGCGACAGGCCCGTCGTTGGGCTTGTCACGCAGTCGTGTTAACAAAGCCTGTTCCGCTCGCTGGAAGGCGGCGGGATCATCCACATCAATCCAAAACCCGTCCAGCAGGATGGCCTTGGCTCGTCCTTCATCGGCTAAAATCCGTATTGCCCCGGACAGGGTTGTATCGCCATTTTTTTCTTCACTTTGCTCCAATGCCTTGAAGATGGCGGGGGAACACAGGAAAATACCCGTATCGAAACCATTGAAGTCGGCCAGTCCTTTGCCAATACCCGTGATTTTTTTACTGCGACTCTTTTCACTGCAATCAGGAGAGCCATGATCTTCCAGCTTGACGCGGGTGACATCCTCCATGTCGATAAGCGGGTTGCCAGTGTTATTGTCCACCACTAGCGCGATTTCCCCATCGCCCAGTGTCAACGTCGCTAATGGTCGGACCAGACCGGGATCAAAAAGGTGATCCGCCATGAGCAGCAAAAACGGCTCTTGTAAAACGTCTCGGGCCTTGAGTACCGAAAGACCATTTTCTTTATCCCAATCGTCATTCACCAGCGGCGTAATCCGAACCGCAAGGCGATCCGCCAGATGCCCCAGAAAATCACGCACCCGCTCGCCTTGATGGCCAATGACCACAAAAAATTCATCCGCACCAGCCTCCATGGCGGCACGAATGACCCGTTCAATGAGAGGGATGCCGAGGATGGGAATGAGGGGCTTGCTATCACCTCTGGATTGCAGACGACTGCCCTTGCCTGCGGCGATGATCAAGCACTTCATGCCAATAGCCTCACCCACCTTTGGTCATTCACCATTAATAAAGTCTTCCATCATTTTAAAAGCCTCATCATCCGTGAACTGGCGTAGTGGATGTTTGCAAAAATAAGCAGATGGCGCTTCCAGAATGCCGCTTTGGCCACGATCCAACGCCAATTTGGCGCAACGAACCATATCAATAGACACACCTGCCGAGTTGGGCGAATCTTCCACCGACAGACGCAATTCGAGATTCATCGGCACATTGCCAAACATCGTCCCCTCCATGCGCAGGAAACAAACCTTGTTATCATTTTGCCAGGGCACGTAGTCACTCGGACCAATATGGATGTCGTCGGTATCCATACGATTGCCGGTCACGGCCTGCACCGCTTCGGTCTTGGACGCCTTTTTGGATGCCAGGCGTGAGTGGTTGAGCATGTTCAGAAAATCGGTGTTACCACCAGTGTTGAGCTGGTAGGTACGCTCCAGCTTGACCCCCCGTTTGGCGAAGAGATCGGTGAGCGTACGATGGGTAATGGTCGCCCCCAACTGGGCCTTGATGTCGTCACCGATGATGGGCAAACCCGCCTCTTCAAAATGGCGCGCCCACTGTCCTTCGGGGTCGCTGGCGATGAAGACCGGAATATTGTTGATAAAAGCCAGCCCCGCTTTATAGGCACAACCGGCATAAAAACGAGTCGCATTCTCGGAGCCAACCGGCAGGTAATTCAAAAGGATTTGTGCGCCGCTGTCTTTGAGTAGCTGAACGATATCTGCTTCGCTGGGTTCCGGCTTGTCTGCCAGCACAAATGTGCGTTTATCATCATAATCTTTCATATGATCGGAAAAACCGTCCAGAATATTGCCCATCTGTACGGTGACGCCGGATGCAGGGATATCGGAGCAAAATACTGTCGTACAGTTGGGCGCAGAAAAAATGGCCTCGTGTACATCAACACCGATTTTACGCTTGTCCACATCGAAGGCGGCGACGACTTCAATGTCGCCGGGTTGGTATCCGCCAATTTCCCAATGCATCAGCCCGATTGCATCTTTCTCATCCTTTCCTCGATAATAGTGGATGCCCTGTATCAGGGAACTGGCACAGTTTCCTATGCCGACGATAGCAATCTTGATTTTACTCATATATTTTATATCTCCTATTATTTTCATTTAATGAAAGCATTTTTCTCTGGAAAACCTCCCTTGTTCTCTTTGATGTCGTTCTGCAATAAGGCCGAGCCGATAGTATTCCTGATTCACTGTTCAAATTTCTCCCAGCTCCCATCCAGGTAGTTATCCATGTTTTTCAAGACAGTCGGCACCTCATAAATCGCTGGAATAGCCGGGATCTCTATTGAATGAGTTATGCGCCGCAATCCACACCGTATTTGTTCTCGTGCAGTTCCAAGTCACACACTTCGGCAGAAATGTGTTTATTCACTACCTTTCCGTACATAAACCTAAATTAATCAGTTAAATCTACTGCGAGCGCCTAAGGCACAGAATCTAAAGCATTTTTCAGAACATGCTGAACTCACCGTATGGGTGATACGCTTTCGTCCAAAATAACCTGAAAAACGCTTTATCTTCCGCACCTTAGTCGCTCTCGCTACGGTTTAACTGATTAATTTAGGATAAAACAAAAGCGCACTGCCAAGGCTGTCGTCAGAATCAGGCCTCTGACTTTTCATCCACGCATTTATTGTTCGCGTCGGTCAAAAAACGCTATTCCGATATGTATTAATTTTCAAGTAACTGTTTCAGAAAGCTTTATCTTGGAGCAATTCTTGGCAAACACATAAAGTCCAAGGTTCAAATACGTAAACCCTTGATCAAGGGTGAGTCATCTATCGGTTCCCATTACCACTTATACTTCAAGGGAAGTATTACGCAAATAAATACGGATGCCCGTGAATGACCAGTGAAGCTGACGAATGCCAGCGAATGCCAGCGGCATGATAATGAATAAAGGTCGCATTATCAATGCTGTCGCAAAAAACTGGAATTTCACCTGTCCTTAGCAAATTTACGCTCAAACAGAAATATTTGATGGTGCTGCGCTGATTCCTTCTGAAGAAAAAAGCTAACACCTGTAAAATCAGGCTGAATAGTGACAATTTTACAACGATAAAAAACCAGGCTGACATCTACGGCCAGCCACAGTTAAATACACTTGGGTTTTGTTTGCGGCTACCCAGGTTACACTTGTTTTCTATTGCCAGTGTTATTCGCACAAATATGAATAATACGCCTGAATTATTGCAGGCGGGTTTGCTGATTTTACTTGAAATTTGATTCGAGTGATGATGTTATGATGCTGTAATCTTATGATTTTTCGAGCATCACTGTTTTTTGCCCCGTAGCGACTTCATCCAACAAGGATATTCTGACATGAGTATTATTCTGGTCATCGCCCCGCACCCCGATGATGAAATACTTGGCTGTGGCGGCACGTTGCTACGCCATATTGCAGAAGGCAATACCGTACACTGGCTGATTGTCACCTGCATGCATGAACAACACGGCTATGACCACGACACCATTCAGTACCGCTCCAGGCAGATTGCTCAAGTCTATAAAGCCACAGGGTTTGCCGCCTGCCATGAACTCGGGCTGCCCACTACCCGTCTTGACACTCTCCCTATGGGTGACATCATCACCGCACTGGGTGACGTTGTCAATGCGGTGCACCCTGACACCCTTTACATTCCTTATGTTGACGACATACACACCGATCATGGCATAGTAGCCACAGCCGCCAAAGCCTGTAGCAAATGGTTTCGTTACCCCGGTGTGCGCCGTATTTATGGTTATGAAACACCCTCGGAAACTGATTTTTCTCTGTCGCCACATGGTTCGGGAATGCCTGTTCAGCGCTATGTAGACATCAGCACATATCTGGAAAAAAAACTGGAAATACTCACTCTCTACGAAAATGAGCTGGATGACTTTCCCTTTCCCCGCAGTCGGGATGCCATTATCGCACTTGCAAAAGTAAGGGGAGCTGCCGCAGGCTGCCAGGCTGCCGAAGCCTTCCAGGTAATAAAAGAAATTGTTTAGCCGAGCCTGCAAACCGGGCAAAGTAGAGTAAGGCACAAAACCTGTCTGTTCATACGAATCACATTAGAGTTACCCAGTTAACGAATAATCAACTCATATTCAAATATGTCAAACTCACCATCTCGTAATACGGAGCCCGTATGTTTTCCACGAAATCGTCCACCATAGACGCTTTCAAGCACTCCTTGCAGTACACCAAGTGTAAAGGCGCATTTGCGCTCGGAGCCTTCTGATGGCTCACCCGCAGAACAAACCGTATCTGTCGAATACGTTTTATAACCATCATCGGTCTTTTCCATTTTATGAAGAATCAGCAAGCGTGTACCATCCTTACCCAACACAGCAGCAACTTTATCGCATAAATCCTGTGGTGATAACTGCTTGCCCGTCAGCTGGAGCTGTTCTATCACCTGTCGCCCTCTGGCGCGACCAGCTGCAATGAGTGCAATAGCGGTCGCTTTTTCACCTAATGCATCTTCTATACCCACGATAATTGCTTTCAAACAAGCAACACTACTGAAATCACCTAACTCGGCCCTTAATACACCCATTTGAACTCCCGTATATTTAACAATTTGGATATTAGCCAACCCTCGGCAATATTTTTTTCTATCCGCTCTATTCTATATACGTAATTACTTACCAGCAATAGGTGTAATCGTTCAAACTTTACTCTGATTTAGTAAATTGACAGACAGCTAACTTGAATTAAGGGGTAGAACATCGGAACTGAATAACAGGATATTGTTATCGGAAGATTGAACAACGCATAGTGCTCGTGCAATACAAAAAACCCTGTATATATGCATAAAAAACAACAACAACAAATATTGCATATCGCAAATATTAATCGCAATATGCAAACATTAATTTGCATATTGCGATTGCCGGAAACCCCAAATCGGCAAAGAAAAAGACGGCAAAAATATACCGCATCCCCTACACCATTATACGTTGCCGAACATAGAAAACTGCTGTATACATAAACAGAAGAAGGCCGGAAGAATTCGGGTTATAGGTTTATGATCGGAGGTAAAAAAACAAACATCTTGAGCGATTCTTCCAGCGAGAAAAGCTTGCCCGGTATCAGACATGCAACGGCAACACTGCAAACACAGGAAGCGCCTCCAGTGCCAAATAAACAACTCCGAAGCAAGCTACGGGGAATTAAACCCAAAAAAATTAAGTTAAGAATACCTGGTCAAAAACCGGGGCTACCTGGAGGCCTGTTGTTTTATCAAATCCAATGCATGCAAATGCAAAAGTCACAGAGAAACGAAGAAAAATACTAAATACCCTGTATCTCTGCGACCTTTGCGTGATAGGCGCTGTGTGTTTTCTGCTACATTTGTGGCACACACTGAACCTCTAAGTAAGCATCACTTACCACGGGCGCAGGCTGACTGCTCACTGTTTGCTTAATCGATAAAAACAAGCATTCATTTTCTCGTTTAATTTCGTTTTTCAGTTCTCGCAAAAAAGAGGGAATCTAAATATCGTTAGAGCCAGATCATATACCCGGTTTCAAAAGGATGTGCCTGCAACGTGTGGTATGGATACGCACGGATTTTATAGTGCTGCAAACCGGACAATACAGGCTCCAGGTCCAGAGTAAAAATCTGTTGTTTATCGACTTTTTCGCCATCGGGTTGCAACGGAATACGCATTTGCACAATGAACTCTTCATGAGCTGTCGTCGTACCCACCAGACATTCCACCACGATATCACTGGAGTCCAGTCCGTCCAGATAAACGCTGACCTGAATCTTCAGGGTTTCACCATACATGAGTTGTTCCGGGGCAGTATCAATGCGCTGCATACTGACCTGAGACCAGCGCTCGCTGATTTTCTGTTTCCAGGCGGCCAGTTCCCGCGCCGGATTGGCCTGGTCCTTTTTCAGCTTGCGATGTTGCTGGCTGGCCGGGGCATAAAACTTTTCCACATAATCCATCACCATGCGCTGCGAGTTAAAATGCGGCAAAATGGATTTCATGGAGTTTTTTGACAACCGCACCCATTCTTCCGAATACCCAAAACCATTACGCGCGTAATAAGTGGGGATGATGTCACGCTCCAGAATGTCCAGCAGCG
>JAKISS010000067.1 GCA_021648485.1 Gammaproteobacteria bacterium | reverse complement strand
AGGGTGGAACAAGCGCAGCGGTTCCACCAAACGGGAAAGGGAGACCCTCAGAGTTCGATCAGCCATCGACATCCACCTTGACCCGCCGTTTGCCGGTGAGGAGTTGTTGCATGAGGGCTTTTTTTTCTTGTTTCAGACAGTCGAGTTTTTGTTGCAGGGTTTCGGTTTTTTTATCAGCAGTCGTTAACAGGGCGGCAATTTGTTGTTGTTCTTTTAGCTTTGGAAACCAAATTTTGAATCTTGAAAGACTAGACTGATTGATGGATGGTACAACACCATCTTGCACAAGCTTTGCAAAATCAATTGTTAGCATTAGCTGGTAGAGGTAATTTGTGTTGCAATCATTGTTAGGTATTGCAGCCATCATATTATTATCAATGATGGTTTCTTGTTCGAGTATTCGCCTTTTATTAAGCAATAGAGCGGCCCCTACCTTTGCGAAAACAACAGACTCTGCTGGAAATGGCTTTGCTTTTATCTCTTTAGCTACTGATTCGCTAATCCAATTATTTGCGTATTTGATGTAAATAGAATTACCGGGGAGATTCATATCACTTACTTTAATGAACGGTAATTTACCTTCGGGTTCTCCTTGATAAACTTCTTTGAAAGCAGAGCCGCCCTTAAATAAACATATGTCACCCAAATATCCTTTTTTCCATAGCTTATCGAACCCAGGCAGTCGCCGCTTCCCCGTCAACAACTGCTGCATCAGCGCCTTCTTTTGTGTCTTGCTGTTTTTAATCAGTTTTTCGACGGTTTCGATGGCTTTGTCCCAAGTGGAGAGGGTGCGGGCGATTTTCTTTTGTTCAGGGAGTGGAGGAATAAAGATTTTTAAGCCCAGTAGTTCACTCTTGGTTATATTCTTCATTGATCCACTTGTGCCTGTGGCAAGATTAGAAAAGGCATATCTTGACTTTTTGGAGGAGAGAATATAACTAAGCCATCTCATGTCTGAGTGGGACTTTGGAACCATCTGCCAAAGTTTGTCTGGTAGGAACAGGTCATCATAATTTTTTTCGATGAATACGCTTGCACCGACTAATTTTCCTGTATTACTTCGACTGATAATTATCCGGCCTGCCTTTGGGTTAATACGAGCACGCTTTAGTTCTTCATTGCTTATTACTTTGCATGCATTTTTATCAAAGCATCCATATGAAACGGCACTAACTTTTAGAACGGCTTTCTCATCAGGTTTTTTAGGCCGGTTTTCGCCATTAACACTCACGCCAGTTTCTAAAGCACTTACCAAATTTGAAACACGGCCTTCAAGCCAACCTTCAGGCAACATAACCCAACTCCTTCAGGCACTCATCCAGTTTTGTTTGTAGCTCAGGCATAGGGTGGGCATGCTTTTTTGCCCACGCGGACTTTAATGATGCACGCGTGGGCACAAAAAACGTGCCCACCCTACGGTTAGCGGTGCATTTCTGCTTTGTCATTGGATCAGGTTTCATTATTGATCATTCCCCAGCTTTTTCTGTTGACGCTCAAGCTGCTTGATACCTTGTCCAGGTGTGGGTAAATCCTCTGGCATGGTGCCTCCCAGTTCCTTGATGGTTTGACGCACTTTGGCACCGACTTTACGGTGAGTCTGGTTGGCTTTGGTTTTGTCTTTGATGGCATCTCGTTTGAGTTTGTCTTCTGTCTGGGTGGCACGGAACAGGTTGGCAGCTAGTTCAGTGCTGCCCATGTGGTCGAGAATCTTCTGGCTTTTTTTCAAACCTTTGTGCTGGTGGATGGCTTTGTTGTCGAGGCCGCCATACAGTCCTTTGTAACCGTGGTTTTGAAAGATGGCGTAGTCCAGGCCGCTTTTTACACCGGCATCCCGGGCGACGGCTGCGAGCTGTTTGTTATGGGTTGCCAGTTCGTTGCGCAACATGAGGCGTTTTTGATCTTCAGGTAGTTGCTGGAAACCGGTATCGTCTTTCAGTTCCTGTCGTCGGGTTTGAATGGCAAAGTAGGTCTGGCCATTGGCGATAACCGGTTTGTTGGCGTCGGCGTTTTGTACAATGAGGTAGCAGGCGTAGCGGGAAAGCTTATAGTCCCTTGTTTTTCGTAATGTTTTCGAGCCAATCCTGACCATTTTCACCACCTGGTGAAAATGGTCGTCTGTGGGTTGTTCGGATTGTTTGCAAGCGGTTATTGCTTTTTTTATGACCTGCTTAAATTTTTCCCAACGGCTGTAGTCAAGTACGTTTTGCAGTTCGCGCGCGTACCAAAATTCTGCTTCCTCATCATCCGTTTGTTTCAGGCTTTCAAAAGTTTGATGGTGCTGTGTCAGTTTTTTATTCATAACCCAGTTCCTTCAAATACCCGTCCATTTCCTTTTCCAGTCCGGCCAGCTCTGCTTTCAGTTTTTCCCGTTCGGCGCGCACGGCCATAAGGTCGATTTCTTCCTCTTCTTCAAAGGTGTCCACATAGCGGGGAATGTTGAGATTGAAGTCGTTTTCTGTGATCTCTTTCGGGCTGGCAAGGTAGGCGTATTTATCGACTCCTTCCCGTTTGTGACAGGTATCGACGATCTTTTGAATATCCTCCGGTCGCAACATGTTCTGGTTTTTGCCGTCGGCATATTCGCGGCTGGCATCAATGAACAGCACGGTGTTGTCAGTTTTTTTCTTTTTGAAGATGAGAATGGCGGCGGGGATGCCGGTGCCGTAAAACAGTTTTTCCGGCAGGCCGATGACGATGTCCAGCAGGTTTTCTTCAATCAGTTTGCGGCGAATTTTGCCTTCTGCGGCACCCCGGAACAGTACGCCGTGGGGGACGACGACGCCCATGCGCCCTGTGTCGGGTTTGAGGGTTTCGATCATGTGCAGGATGAAGGCGTAGTCGCCTTTGGTGCGAGGCGGGATACCCCGGCGGTAGCGGCTCCATTTGTCGTTTTCGGCTTCGTCATGGCCCCATTTCTCCAGGGAGAAGGGCGGGTTGGCGGTGACGATGTCGAAGTGCATCAGGGATTCGTCGGTATTGAGCAGTTTGGGGTTGCGCAGGGTGTCACCCCATTCGATGCGGTGGTTGTCTTCGCTGTGCAGGAACATGTTCATTTTGGCCAGTGCCCAGGTGGAACCAATGGCTTCCTGTCCATACAGGGCATATTTTTTTGAGCCGTTGAAGTTTTCGCGGATTTTACGGCCGCATTTCATTAACAGGGAGCCGGAGCCGCAGGCGGGGTCGCAGATTTGATCGCCTTCCCGGGGTTCCAGCAGCTCGGCGATGAGGCCGGAGACTTCGGGTGGGGTATAGAATTCACCGGCTTTTTTCCCGGAGGTTGCGGCGAAATTTTTGATGAGAAATTCGTAGGCATTGCCGATGACATCCAGGTTGCCGATCAGCGAGGGGCGCAGGTTTAATTCGGATTTGTTGAAGTCTTCCAGTACGTGACGGAGGATTTCATTTTTCTGTTTGTCGTCACCCAGTTTATTGGAGTTGAAGCTGATGTCCTGAAAAACATCCCGCAGTTTGCTGATGTTGGCTTCTTCGATGGCATGCAGGGACTGGTCGATACGTTCACCGTTACCGGGTTCGTGGCGGTGTTCGAAGAGGCTGTAGAAACCGGCTGCTTTTGGCAGCACAAAACGTTCGGCTTTCATCAGTTCTGTGATCAGTTCCGGTTCATCGCCGTGCTCGGTCTGGTATTTGTCGTAGTGGTCCTGCCAGACATCGCTGATGTATTTGAGAAACAGCAGGGTCAGGACATAGTCTTTGTAAATGCTGGGGTCCACTACGCCCCGGAAGCTGTCGCAGGCTCCCCATACGGCTTTGTTAATGGCGTCCTGACTGATTTGATGGTTGTGTTCATTCATGCCGTTTTCATGCTCCGTTATATTTTTTGCAGGTGCTGTTCGTGGGCGCAGAGTGTCTGCCGGGCGATAGTGTTCATCATTTGTCGGCGGTTATCCACCAGTGCTTTCAGGAGTTGTGTTTCTTTTTTGGTGAGCCGGTCTACGGCAATAATTTTCTGTTGTGTTTCCAGTGGGGGGATTACAACGGGCAATGTTGCCAGCTCTGATTTTTTGATGTTCTGCAAAACACTGCCTTGCGCCAGGCGTGAAAAATACCCCTGGGCCGGTATCTGGTTGATTTGCCATGCCAGAAACTCTGGCAGCAGATCGGTGGCAGGTTTGATGCGGATCTGGAAAAAGTGGGGTGTGCAGACGGTTTTTTCGTTCAGCCGGTCAATGTAAACCGCAAAATTATTATTGCCGCGTGCGACAAAAAGAAGGTCGCCGGTCATCAGCCAGTCAGGTGTTTTTTTGCCCGGTAGTTCAATATGCGCGAGATCATTGGTTGTCAAACCCTGTTCGAGTGCGGCGTCACGCATTTGAATAACGGCAATGCCGCCGGGCTTTTGGGTTTTAATGCTGCCTCTGAACGGGTAGCCGGGTTCAATGGAGGCCATTTTCTCTAAGGGTAATATCATTTGCTGAATCCATTCATATTAAATGCGTCGTTTTGTTAGGCGTAATGTATTTGCTTTTTTTGCAGGAGTCAAGGGGAATTATTACGTCTGTTCAAAAGATGCAATTTAATCTCTTTGGGTTTGATTTCCCGCCGCTTACTGCGGGGAATCAAATCCAAGGAGATTGAGTAAAAGTGCAGGAATAGTCGCTCTTATTTCGAGCTTTTACGATTGAGGAACGGGCAAAGACGGGCTGAAGTAGAGATGTTAATGATGGTCGGTATAAGTTATTTAATTTCCATATCCTTAGCTATTTTTTATCGCATGATGCCTGCGAAGACCGAAGTTTTTACAATTACTTATTCCAGAATTTGATTGATTTTTTCAAGATCTTCAACACTCAACACGCCGGCACTGTATTTTAAATTGGCATGATGCAACACGTTATCATGTTGTGCCTGTGCAAGCTGCCTGCGCAGTGTGTATAACATTGAGCGAGCATTGATCACGTCAAAGCTGGTTCTTTGCCCGGCTTCGTAACCGGCAATATTGGCTTCTACGGCAATTTTTTGTGATTCAATGGATTGCTTTATTTCGTGAATACGTGTCACGCCACCGATGAGAATATAATAGGCATCACGAACGTGTCTTTCGACCAGGCTTTTTTGTTGTTGCAGAGAAATATCCGCCTGTTTTTTATAAAGTTTCGCTTGACGCACACGGGAGCTTACCGCCCCACCTTGATAAAAATTCCATCTCACTCGTGCGGTGATGGAACTCGTCTCTAATTCTACGCCTGCATAGTCCAGGTCCAGGTCATTATAATAGTTATACGTGGCAATAAGCGAAAGATTCGGGTAGCGCGAACTGCTTTGTCTTTTAATACCGATGCGTGCCACTTGAAGTTGTTGCCGGGTAACGTGTAATCGATGATTATTTTCATGTGCTGTTTTAATCCAAAAGCCAGGATCGTTCGGGCGGGGTAAGCCAAAAGTGGCTTTCATGTTGAGCTTGTCGAGATCATCGTGTAGTTGACCGGTGATTTCACGCAACGCTTCATTGGCTATGGACAAACGGACGTAAGCCGAAGTTCGGTTAGCAGATGCCAGGTCATAACCCGCTTTGGCTTCACTGACATCAATCTTTGCGCTAATACCTATCTTGAAACGATACTCCATTTTCTCAAGATGTTTTTTAAGTGTTTGCAACTCTTGTTCTCGATAATGAATTTCTTTTTTGGCAGAAAGCACGTCCAAATACGCAATGATAACCCGAAGGAGTAGAAGATTGTCTGTTTCATCATATTGCTTATCTGCCAGAGCATGTTGCGCCCAAGCTTGTTCGTTATGAATAGTTGCATCATAATTAAACAAGGACTGCGTAATGCTGATACTGTAGCCACGGCTATCATATTGAGGGTTGCTATTAAGCAGCACCGTATTATTAAAATTGTACACCGTGCGCTCCTGTACATTTTGTGTATAAAAAGTACTGGCAGAAATTTGGGGGAAAAATCGAGCGCTACTCTGTTCAACAACTTCCTGCGAGATGGCACGAATCACCTTTGCTTTTTTTATCACATGATCTGAGCGTTGTGCTAAATGATAAATTTCTTCAATATTTATTGCTAAAGCAGGCCTTATCATCAACAATGAAGCCGCAACAAATAACAGTCTTACACACATGGCATCCAGAAAAAATACATTTTCTGTACGGCTTGTTTTTCTTTTTTCATGGAATAAATCAGCCTTTATTTTAGTGACCAAAAATTTACAGGACATAACTTTACTTTTCGTGCAAAGGGAACGGGGAAAATATTAAATGGCCGAGATGCCAGGGCTGGTTTCTTCAACTTGCCGCTCTCGCCAGCCAGGAATGCCATGGTCTTTTATTAAACCATTATTCAACAATTGGGCTCGCCAGGTATGCCCATTAAATGACAGCGACATGTCATTGCTGACAAAGGCTCTGTCTAATTCTATTTCAGCTTCAGCAATCAACGTGCGCGGTCCGATTTTTAAGGTATGAGTACTGTGCTGTAACCACATACCCTTCGCGGAATCCCAATGACGCCGATATTGGCTTTCAAGCCCTGCGCCTAGAATAAATCGAAAGACCAATAATATTTTCTCCCAACTTTTCAGGGGCAATAATTTGACCGCAGGTGAGTCCTGCCATTGTTGTGCAAGCTCACTTAATGGTGTCAGCCCATATGACAACAACAGCATATCCAGCAATTTATCCGCAGGCCCTTGTTGATCATAAAAGGCAAGTACACCATTGGCTTCTTCAAAGGCCGCACTGGCTCCGGAGTCACTCACTAAGCGGAACTGGCCCATAAGAGTGACCTCAACCAGTAATCGGCATACTTTGTCCGTATTTGTTTCCGGGTCGATTATTTTGTACGTAAAATACCGCCCGATAGGGAGATGCTGGTGAATGTTGGAAAGGCCGCGCGCGTGATCTGCGGCCTGAATACTCATATGCTCTTCTGGACGACTGATTAACTTATAGTGCGTACTCTTGTTTACAATCTGATCCCCACTATTCTCCAATACACTGCAAAAATGAAACAATTGCGTAGGACACCCCAGCTCGACTTCTTTTTGTAGATGAATATGCAGATGGGGCTGGGGGGAGCGTCCCGAATTACCGCAGGCAGCCAACTCGGTTTTCGGTATCACGTATTCACCAATATTGACTTTGACACTTAAAAATTTCAGATGTGCCAACATGACACAGTGGCCAGTATTCAGTCGGATGAGAATGTAGTTACCCCAGTTATTATCCACGTTAATGGCACCGGGATCATTATCGGGTACAGAATTGACTACAGCAACAATTTCCCCGTGAACCGGTGAAAAAACAGGTAAACCATAACAATAGTAATCTTCAAGTAGAAAACCCTGCGATCGATAACTCTGCCCTTTTTCCGTAATATAAAAATCAATGGCATGATTCCAGGGAGCCTTGTGCGTATGTCGGCCATTAAAGCCCTGATACACGTTCCAGGTGCCGTAAAAAGGTAACAACAACGGAATGCTGTTGGGCTCACCACAACGGCTGCGCATTAACCGCCGTTGTTCATAATCACTCTCCGGCAGGCCCGGTGTCGCACATAACCACGGTGATTCCATGCTGCTGCGTCGCTGAAGTACCGCAAGGCACATTAACGTGCTGACAATGAAAGGTAAGGCCATTACCGGTAAATGGTAGACCAGCATCAAGTCCTGCATGGCGATAACAAATAATACAGAAGCGGCAACGCCGAACATGGCGTAAACGAAACTGCTGCGATCAGGCACCGTATAAATGCCACCCACGGCCATTGCCGTTAATGAAAAATTAAAACACGTCCATACATAAAACCCCGGAGTATGGGTGCCGGACAACATGTTCAACAACAAAAGCCCGAATAAAAACCCCGCGATAGCTAAAAAACCGATATAACGGGACTGAATCACGATGGCCAAAAAAATCAGTAAGCCCAATACGGGATTAGGTGAAAACAGGGTGGCAGAAAGAGTACTGAAAAATAAATCCACCCAGGGATGAATCCAAACAGACGCAGGTACTCCCAGTCCAGCCAATTCAGTGCCACCAAATCCCACTCCGGTAAAATCCACCATCGGCACATAACGCCGAACCACTAACGACAGAATTGCTGCACTCACTACAAATGACAGACATAATGCGGGAAGATGGGAGCGCCTCCACATTATGTCACTGATCAAAACAGATAAAAATGTTGTGAGTATTCCACCCACAATAACAAAAGCCCAGAATTGACCATTGAGATGAAACAAAGCACCAAGCGACAATCCCGTCAAAGTGCTACTGAGAATGTGTGCTTTACTGCTGATATGCGGCAGTTTTAAAAATATACAAATTAACATGCTGGTGAAAGCCGCCAACAAGCCCGCCGCCCCGGTTTGAGGCGACCAAAATGTCAATGCTATAAACAAGCCTCCGAGCAAAGGATGCTCCAGAAATAATATTCCGGAGTACGCTTTAGCGATGTCCTGAAATTGACATCTATTTGCAATCATTAATGAAGCAACCTCGGTTATGCAGGTTTTTCTTCAAGGGCGGAAACTATTGTCGGCGCATCCGAAAAAGGATTAGACAAATGATCCGGCAACCGGTCAAGCGAGTTCATTGACTGCAAATTTTCAGCCTCACGTACCACAGATACCGTTTGATCTTCATGTACCATCACCACATTAGGCCGGTATTCAATAAACTGCATCCATTGTGTATTGTTGTAAGCGCCCACTTGTTTGATAACCATGGGCTCACCTAATTTCAGCGGTGGAAGCTGTATACTTTTTCGCACTACATCAATATTCATACACAACGGACCATACAGCACAGTTTCTTCTGCCACACCCGTCAATTCTCGTGTAGGTACAATCTTGTGGTCATACCAAAAGCTGGTAAATAACAAATTTAAGCCAGCATCCATTATCGAGGCCCTTCGACCGTCCGGCAATTGTTTATTAGCAATAACAGATGTGATTAACACTTCTGCATCATCAATCATGGCGCGACCCGTTTCCAGGATCAGCAACAAGTCTTTTTCTCTGTTTGCGCATCGGGTTTTCATTTCTTTTAATAATGCGTCACAAATGAGTGCTGCGTATTCTTCAATCGTTGGAATATATTGCTCAGGCGGCAAATAAGCACCCTGTAATGAATTCATTGATGCCAAACCACCACCGATATCAATGTAATCGATAGAGCAGTTTGTTTTTGATTCCACTTCATCCATAAATTGACACATGATTTCAATTTGGCTGACATAGGCTCTACCATCGGTGATGAATGTTCCTATATGACTATGTAACCCAATCAAATTCATATATTTGCTGTTTGAAATATGCGCAGCGGCATCAAAAGCCTGCCCTGATTCAATATTAAAACCAAAACGACCCCAGTTTTCGGTATAACCTGTATCAAAATTAAGCCGGATAGCAACAGGAACCGGTTTTTTCTTTTCGTTAGCAATGTCATCGATCAAAAGAAGTTCGTCCAGGTGATCAATATGCAGCAACGCGCCTTCATCAATAGCCTGGTTGAGTATTTCTCTGGACTTGTGCGGGCCATTGAAAATTATTTTGTGCCCCGGGACACCTAAATTTCTGGCCTTTTTATATTCAAACTCAGACACCACCTCGGCCCACAAACCTTCCTGATGAAAGACATTGCAAACTGCATTTAAATAATTGGTTTTGTACGACCAGCCAAATTGTACATGTGGGTAACGTGAACTAAAGGCGCGTTGAATACGGCGGGAATTACCTCGCTGTTGTTTTTCAGAAATAACAAAGAGAGGTGAACCATATTTTTCAATCAGTTCATGAACCGGCACACCATCAACGTCACTCTGAATATCGGTGAAAGGTCGTGAACCAAATTTGTTAATCGTACCTGATTTTAACGGGTGAATGGATGGTTTGATCCATAAAACATTTTGCTGATCGTCTTGTAAATTTTTTTTACTCATGACACACCTGTAATAAATAATGAATTTAACTAAAAAGCCGAAGGTTGAAGTCAGTGTTGCTGATACTTTTCTGAATGATAAGTAAAGTTAATTAAATAACTTTTACATCTTACGAGTTGCTTGTAATTACACTTTAAAAAATCATCATCATGAATAGTTGTTGGTCTATTTTTTTACATGTTAGATGTAAATATTGTTGAATTTACATTCCTAACCTGGTGTCGGTGTTCCACCTTCCATGGCCACTGACTCAAAAGATGAAATAGGCACAATCGATTCCATTGCATGTCGAATAAACAGCACGCCAGAATTTTTAGAAGGAGGCTCAGATATTGATTCCCCTTTGATCATTTTGAGTAATTTTATGGGTAAATTTTGGCCAACGCCTTGCGTTAAATACACCCACGCAGGAAATCTTGGATTGATTTCAATAAGATGATACTTACCTTGTTTGTCGCGCATCACTTCAATTTCAAGAGGCCCTTTCCAGCGCAACGTGTTAATGACTTCAAGGCAGGCTTGATAAAGGCCTTCATCATAAATACTGACTCCTGCACTAGCCTTTCCTTTTTCGGTGAGTGAGATTTTTTTCATCATTACCAGTCCATCAACATTTCCTTCTCCATCACCTAATGCGGCAACGTTGTACTCCTCGCCAGCAACAAATTTTTGCACAATAACCGGAAATCCCCATTGAGCCGTAATAGTTTGAAATGCCGCAACGCCTTGCGCCTGTGTATGGACAATTTTGGCATCAAAAAAAATTCCTTTTACCACCAAAGGGTATTCCCAGCCTTTCATTTCACAATAGTTAAAAAACTGTGAACTGCTAATATTAATAGATTCAGGGCATGTCATTTTCCCCTCACCAACTAATTGCGATAGCTGATCTTTATTTCTTTTTGTCAGTTGTTCAAAACTTGGCAGGTAGGTTTTTATGCCCAATTCTTCAAACATAGGTGCCAAATTTATCATCCCAGCCAATTCTGAATCCAGGCAAGGAATCAGCACATCAATTTTTTCCTTATCATGAATGGCCTTTATCCGTTCAATATGCTCAAAACTTTCACTGGAGGGATAAGGCAGCAGATAACCCGCGTCACAAAAGTCATTATGATAAATTCCTGCGTCAAGTGCGTCATAACCCAGGCCAATAATACGGCCATTAAACTCAGAGGACTCTTTCAAGCACCGCGCTATAGCCAAACCTGGGCCGGGATTGTCCGGCTGAGAGTTCATGCCGGTAATTGCCACTGTGATATTCATCGTCATCGCTAGGCTCATAAATAAAAATGTCTATTTAGACTGCTGGAAAACTCCAGAATGTCTCTTTCAATTTCATGTAAATCAGTTTTGTATTTTTTATGCTGTTTATTCACAATGACGTCGATATTATTTTCCTGCAAAAACAATTTCAGCAACTCAAGGCCGGTTTCATTCACCGTAAAGCTCTTGCCTGTGCCTGGGTCAAAAACAAAACCGTTCTCACTAATGGCCAAATGTTGTAGATATTTATTATCAAAAACATCGGGGTACTTGCATATTGGTACCAATGACACCTGATTCACTGCCTGACTGACAACTGCTTCCATAATAAAGCCCCTTAAATATTACATTGCTCAGCGTTAACCCCAGGACAGACGGTGTATACCGAGTATCACTACTGAATTAACCTGCTATTTTTATGTACAAAAAAAATCCTGAACATACTTCAATACTAATAGATTAACGTAATCTACAGCCAACTCGATATTCAGGGTAACCTGGACAGTAATGTTAGTCAGAATTTTCTTGAACTCGTTGAGGTATATTTTCTGTTTCGATGTTTTTAGCCAATGCCCAGGCTATCAGGCGTAAAGAAATATTAGTGCTTCGCGGTATTTTTTGCACAACCACATTTGTAAATAGATGTGGGTTATCACGAATGGAAAAGGCTTACATACTGCCGTTCATACCTAAATTTTGTCCCATACGCATAATAACTCTCCTTTAAAGGATTACCTTTAAATTTAAAATGTACTCATTATTCATGAGTTCGATGAGTATATTTTCGCCAAATACAACATTGGGTTTTTGTGTTTTGTCACCTTTTATTGGCGGATAGTGAACACGCCGAAAATCTAGCATCGTGGTAGTTGGTTGTCAATTTTACAAGCTGTTTTTTGAAGAGAAATATTGACTATAACTTGTTGAAGTTTAAAGGGTATTTTGAGCTGTTGTGCTGGATTTACCTGAGGCCGGTAAGTTAAAACAGAACATTTGCTTAGCGGGTAACCAACAATAAAATCGTTTGTCTGATAAGGACGGTTTTTTATAATATATAACAATATATAGTTTTTATTGAAAATTATTTTTCCCGATAATTTGAAAAATAAAATATCACGGTGTGAATAAATTAATCTAAAAAAATTTTTATTTGTTACCTGTTTAAGGTGTCATAGTGGCTTATAAGCTATAAAAATGCCCCGATAAAATATTTATACGAAGCCTGATTAATAATTAATGATTTTTTTCGGAGTTGCTGCCAGCATTTTTTCTGTGAGAGGCAAGGTTAAATACTTTTGTGAGAAAGTAGTATTCAGCCTGATCGAAAGGTGTTTCGCCTTCTGGATTATATGAGTGATGATAGTTGGTTATTTTTTTATTTTTTCCTCTGTTTTATCTGATGATTCTGGGGTGGTTTTTTTTACTGATTGTGTTATTTATTGAGCCTCATCAGGAATTAATTTGTTTTGAAAAAGAAAATTTGAGATATAAAAATACAGGTGAGCTATTTTCGGTTGGTTTTTTTATTTTCAGAGATTTCAGATTGAAAGATCAATCATTTTAATTAGGAATAAAGTAGAGTAAGTATTATCACAATAGCCGGAAATATTTGAATGATGGTGGTTGCATTTTTATATATTTTTTGGTAAAAATCGGGTGCTGGATATGCGTATAAAAATAGCATTTTTAATAAAATACAGTATCCTTATAGGTTGATAAATGGTATGATAAATTGTTCAGAAACAAACGGTTTGTTGTTAGGTAAATTGAACGAATGTTTCTGAGGCGTGTCCCTTAGTAGGTGGTGTTATTGGTATCTCTGGGTGTTTGCAATGGCAGTATGACTGCATCCTGGAGCTTGAAGTAAGGCGTATTGCAAGTGCTGGCGATAGTTGATGTTAGTTATCGTCAGTAGTATTGCTCTATATTTTTATATTCTGGTTCAGTGACGGAACCTGTGTACATAAGTGGGTCATATGGATATGAATGAATCAATAAAGGATAACCCACTTAATAAGTCTGAATTTGGCGAAATACCCCCCAGACTGTTCCCGGAGAAAAGTTTTGTTTCTGAGGGCGCTGCGGTTATTGTTGATCAACCATTAAGTACCTTCCAGAAAATACTGTTAACGACTGACGGTACGGTGACTGATCTCATTGCGCTTTACACGGGTGAGACTATAAAAGTTAAAAAAATTGGACAAAAAATGTTTCTTAGCGATAATCGCCAGAATTTTTTTTGTCCACCTGAAACGCCGTTACTTGAAAGAAATGTTTTGCTTTGTGGTGCCAGCAAAAATTATCTTTATGCAGAATCTGTATTTGTTGTTGGATTACTGTCCCATTCGATTCAATACAAACTGCTGGAAACAGATTGCCCTATAGGGCTGATGTGGAAGGAAGAAAAGCTTGATATGTATCGCGATATTTTAGGTCATAAAACAGAAGTTTGTGCTACGGTCGCCGCATATTTTGATGTCCCCCCGAAAACCCCGATTATTTCACGCACCTATTCGATTTATCATCGTGGTAGAATTTTAGGCACGATTACAGAAAAATTTCCCATTACATACTTCAGGAGGGCGATGTGAAAGGGGACAACTCGGTGATGAGACGCTTGTAGCGATCAAAGCCAGGTTTTTTATTTTCTTCTTGATGTTGGCTCCAGCATTCAGGAACGAGTATCTCCATTCCCCGGTATCATGTCTACTTCATTGATTTTACGCGGGTGTGCTGGCTATTGTAGGCCGGTTCTTGCTGAGTATTTTTTCTGAAATGTGTCATTCGGAGTCAAAGTGGGATTTCCCTCCAGCTGATTTCACGATAAACGATAATGAGGTCCATCTCTGGCAGGCCCGTCTGGATCAGTCTTGCTCACGCATTCAGGTATTGGAACAGTTGCTGTGTCCGGCAGAAAAGTTGAGAGCCGCAAAATTTGTGTTTGATAAACATCGTCGGCGTTTTATTGCCGGGCGTGGATTTTTGCGCAACATTTTAGGCGGATACTTAAATCAGCAGGCTGTAAATCTGGAGTTTTCCTATGGCCCACAGGGAAAACCTGCGCTTGTTGCCTCCGATATTCACGATAAGCTGTATTTTAATGTGTCTCATTCTCATGAAATGGCGCTTTATGCCATTTCCAGAAACCGTCAGGTGGGTGTTGATGTCGAATATCTCCGGGCAAAGCAAGATGTGGAAAATATCGCACAGCGCTATTTTTACCCGGGTGAGTGTGAAGTTATTAACTCTCTTCCCGCAGAGAAAAAAAAGGCGGCTTTTTTCAAGGCATGGACGGTCAAAGAGGCTTACGCAAAGGCGACTGGAGAGGGGTTGTCCGTATTAGAGCAGGTTGAGACCGCACTGTCTCCGAACGGCCCGGCAACATTGCTGAATGTCCATGGAAACTCTGGTGAAGTGGCTCGCTGGTTGTCCCGTCAGATTCACCTCTCTCCAGACTATGTGGCGGCACTGGTGGTTGAGGGTAGGAACTGGCGTTTACGCTGTGTAATGCATAATCCTGATTGATGTTGTCCGCTTCACACGGTGGCCTTCCGCTCGCATAAAGCTTGTAAATTGATTGCCGATAGGACTTGGGGATGGAAATGGTATAAGTTATTCAATTTCAATCCTTTATAGGCTACAACATCAGAAACTCCTTGTTATTGTTATACCCTGGGCGCGACGGATAGGCGCAACGGATTCCTGATGGACATGATATTGGCGGTGTGAGGCGGCTGAATGAAAAAAGCAGCAATGAAAGCAATGCAGGACAACAGTTATTTGTTTAGCGCAAACGCCGGGTTTGTCGAAGAGCAGTACGCGGTGTTTTTGCAAGACCCGTCAGCCGTGAGTGCTGACTGGCGGGCTCTTTTTTCCGATGAACGATTTGCCGGTTCCCCGGCTGAGGCGGGCGTACCCGGAGCAGAAGTGGATCATCAGGCCATACGCGATGAGTTCCGGCGCATGGCCAGACACCCCCGGATACCCGCCGCCACGAATGCAGCAGTGCCGGAAAAATCCTGTCTGGATGCCAGGCAGGTGGCTGTTTTGCAGCTGATTAATGCGTACCGCTTTCGTGGGCACGAACACGCAGACCTGGACCCGCTGGAATTGCGTGATCAGAATCTGGTGCCGGAGCTGCATCCCGCGTTTTACAAACTGGGTGATGATGACATGGCCACCGTATTCAACACCGGCTCACTGGTGGGTGACGATACCGCGCCGCTACAGGAAATTCTGGAAATTCTGCGCCGCTCATATTGTGGGCACATTGGCCTGGAATACATGCACATCACGGATACACAACAGAAGCGCTGGATACAACAACGTGTTGAGGGGGCTGGCAGCCGATATGCATTCCCGAAAAAACAACGCCTGGATATGCTCAAGTCCATTTTATCCGCCTCGGAATTTGAGCGCTATCTGCATACCCGTTATGTGGGACAGAAACGCTTTTCACTGGAAGGCGCGGAATGTCTGATTCCCATGTTGCGCCAGCTGGTGCAGCAGGCAGGTGAAAACAAAGTGGCCGAAGTGGTGATTGGTATGGCCCACCGTGGACGCCTCAATGTATTGACCAATATTCTGGGCAAGGCACCCAGCTCGTTGTTTGATGAATTTGAGGGTAAATCAGCCGGACAGGTGGTTAATGGCTCGGGAGATGTGAAATACCATCAGGGGTTTTCATCGGACATCGACACCCCTGGCGGCATTGTACACTTGGCCCTGTTGTTTAATCCGTCACATCTGGAAATTGTCGGTCCGGTGGTGGGCGGCTCGGTGCGCGCCCGGCAGCATCGCCGTAAGGATACGACCGGCAGCATGGTTTTGCCCGTACTGATTCATGGTGATGCCGCCTTTTCCGGTCAGGGTGTGGTGATGGAAAATTTTAATATGTCGCAGGCGCGTGGTTTCAGCATCGGTGGCACAGTACACATTATTATCAACAACCAGATCGGCTTCACCACCAGCAATCCGCTGGACTCGCGCTCCACGACCTATTGCACCGAAGTGGCACGCATGATTCAGGCACCGATTTTTCACGTTAACGGTGATGATCCGGAAGCGGTGGCGCGCATTATCAAAATTGCCCTGGATTTTCGCATGGTCTACCGCAAGGATGTGGTGGTGGACATGGTGTGTTATCGCCGTCATGGCCATAGTGAAGCCGATGAGCCCGCCGCAACACAGCCGATGATGTATAAAAAAATCCGTCAGCATGCCCGGGTCGCCCAACTCTACGCAGATCAACTGATCGACGATGATATTGTCAGCGCAAATGACGTGGATGCGATGAATCTGCAATACCGGGATCGCCTGGACAACGGTGAAATGGTGGCACCTGACATAGTGAACAAATATTACGACAAGCCTTACTGGGTGGACTGGAAACCGTATCAGGAAACCGACTGGAACGAACATATTGATACCCGCAAATCACCATCGTACATACAGGACGTGGTGAGCCGGTTATACCACCTGCCGGACAATGTAATGCCTCACACCAGTGTGCGCCGTATTCTGGATGATCGCCATAAAATGGCCCGGAATGAAATGCCCATGGACTGGGGGTTTGCAGAAACCATGGCTTACGCCAGTCTGGTGGAAGAAGGCTATCCTGTCCGTCTCTCGGGACAGGACAGTGGTCGTGGCACCTTCTTTCATCGCCACGCGATCATTCATGACCAGCAGACCGGCGAGAGTTATACCCCGTTACAACATCTTGCAGAAGAGCAGGGTGATTTTCTGGTGATTGATTCCCTGTTATCCGAAGAAGCGGTACTGGGTTTTGAATATGGCTTCAGTACCGCTGCGCCTGATGCATTGGTCATCTGGGAAGCGCAGTTTGGTGACTTTGCCAATGGGGCACAGGTGGTGATTGACCAGTTTATTACCTCGGGCTTCTCCAAGTGGGGGCGTTTGAGTGGTCTTGTGATGTTTTTACCACACGGTTTTGATGGCCAGGGGCCGGAACACTCATCAGCCCGTCTGGAGCGTTATTTACAGTTATGTGCTGAAAACAATGTGCAGGTGTGCATGCCCAGTGAACCGGCACAAATGTTTCACATGCTGCGCCGCCAGGTGTTACGCAAAATGCGTACACCACTGATTGTGATGACCCCCAAAAGCCTGCTGCGACACAAATTGTCAACATCGCGCCTGGAAGACCTGTCTGATGGTGAATTTAAAACGGTAATTGATGATCCCGATGGGCTGAACGCCAAAAAAGTCACCCGTGTAGTGGTGTGCAGTGGCAAAGTGTTTTTTGATTTGCTGGATGCGCGCAGAAAGCGTGAGCTGCACAATGTGGCACTGATTCGTATTGAGCAGCTTTATCCTTTCCCCGCCACACAGTTTTGTGACGTACTGGAAACATACCCGAAAGCAAAACAGATTGTCTGGTGTCAGGAAGAGCCACAGAACCAGGGCGCATGGCAATATATCCAGCCCACCCTGCGCGACAGCAAACAGGATAAACAGGTGTTGTCTTATGCCGGGAGACCGACCGCAGCCGCACCGGCAGTGGGGAGTTACAAAAAACACATTCAGCAATTACAATCGTTGATTGATACCGCATTATTGGAGTGATACTTGTCATGACATACGCAATAAACAGTCCGTGGTTACACAATATTCTGGAGAATCTTTATGCTCATTGATGTAAAGGTACCCGCCTTGTCGGAATCCATTACTGACGGAACCCTGCTTAACTGGCACAAAAAACCCGGCGAATTCGTTCGGCGTGACGAAAACCTTGTGGACCTGGAAACCGATAAAGTCGTGTTGGAAATTGTGGCACCGAAAGAGGGTGTATTACAGGAAATCAACAAAGGTGATGGTGAATTGGTGGCAAGTGAAGAAGTTATTGCCACGATTAATGATGAAGGCAAACCTGGACAGGGTGCAGAAGAACAGACAGTTATCGCTGAAAAAATAACAACAACTGAAAAAATACCGGAAGTCCTGTTAA
>JAKISS010000066.1 GCA_021648485.1 Gammaproteobacteria bacterium | reverse complement strand
CTATCAGGGTACATATCGTACATGGCCATATTGCCAATAAAATAGACCGCACGCGCCCACTTGTTATCGCCCGAATCAGTATTCCCATTGATCCAGTAATCATTCACCGATATCATTTCATTAACAACTTCTGACTTGCTCGGCAGAGCTTTGGCTGTTTGATTAAATGATGCTAAAAAAAACACAGCAACAATCAAGTGCATTGAAAAAATAATGTGACTACGTCGAGATTTCATAATATCTCCTTTTATCATGAATGAACTTATCGAAATTTAATTATTGTATTCCACAATAACGATAGTTCGTAACAGCAATTTTAAATGCAAAAAAATAAAAAATATCCTTTTTCTTATAACCTGTATTTTATAAACACAAGGTAGAAATGTACTCATCTCAATTAACGCATTATAAAAATACAATCCGTCAAAATAGTATTTACCTACAAAAAAACACCTTCCGCTCCTTCATGAATAAAACATCTTTCACCCATCGCACATTATGTGTGCGACATAAACAGTATAGATCTAATAAACTATAAAAAGGCCTTAAAAACAGCATTATTTATGTGTAATAATTACTTTTCCTGAAAACAATGCACGACTTTTTGCATACCCCAATGAAACCATCAGACTCAGAACAAGTCTCAGCATCAACATTATTTCCACTCCTTAATCCGGGCTCAGCAACTAACAGATTAGATGATTAAAGTGATAGTTTTTTGTGTAAAATGCGACTTCCGACGGAAACAAAAAAGACGCTTTGACCTGTCTGCTGATTTTGTTTTTAATATTCACCGAGCATTAACAATAATCGACAAAACTAACGTTTCATTAAGAAAAAGAATATTCCTTTGATGGGGCTGCTTTGGAAAACACGCTCAAAGCATTTATTTTACAGATACCTTCGTAAGGGATGGAAATTAAATAAGTTATATAAGTGGCGCTCTGATTTGGTCCGTATTTGTTCGTTCTGATTGAGCAAAAGTGCAGAAATAGTTGTTCTATTTCGAGCTTTTGTGATTAAAGAACGGGCAAAGACGGGCTGAAGTAGGAATGCTAATTGTATAAGTTATTTAATTTCCATTCCTAAGCTTGTCGCTTCGCGATCAAAAATATAAATAATCTCTGCGTGCGCCACACTTTTGTGAACCGTCCAGTGCGAACCCGCATGCTGCGGTGGCATTGAGCCGGGGTTAGATATCTCCGGTTAGCCGGTTATCCGCTAAATCAACGCACCGTGACAATAATCATTGGACAACGAAAAAATCATACAGATTTATTCCAGCAATTCCGTGTCATCATGTGAATAAGCGGGCGCACAGCAACATAAAATCACCAGCTCTCTGTCGCCAATGTTTTCAATGCAATGCGCAACACCTGGATTAATGCACAACGTATCGCCTGGAGAGACATCAAATATCTCACCAGCCAGCGTCATGCGTCCCTGCCCCGAAGTAACATGGTATATCTCTTCACTGTGTATATGCCGATGCAGCTGAGTCCGCACACCGATGGGAATTATCGCTTGCGCCAAACTTTGTTTGGCATTTTTATGCGTTGTCGGGTGCATCAGTTCACGAATCAGTGAACCATCTTTAGTAATATAAGCGGCAATGGATTGATACGCTGTTTTCATTGATCACCCAAATATTTAAGATGGCTGCCGCATTGCGCCCGGCAATCACTGGCACCAAACCCTGCCAGTAAAATTTCACCGCTGACCTGTTGATTACAATAGCATTCGGCTTCACTAAACAGCCCAACCGCTGTTACCCGTGCTTTTGGTGCCATTAACAAATAATCAATATGCCAGCGCTGTTTTTTTTGTGGGGCTAAATGACGGTGAACCCGTGCGGGCAAGTTGCGCCGGGCACTACCGGTATAAAGATAATTTCCTGCCGGAAACAAGAATTCAGCCAAACAACCAACGCATGCCTGCTGCATCTGTTGAAGTGTGATATGAAGCTGATACGTCACCAGGCGCTTTTCAGCGTTCGCCTTGCTTTCCCATTCATCAAGGCTCCATGTGCTCACTGCGTTTACCCAATGCTAAATAACAGCGGCGGATCATCATCAGCCGGTTCACAGCTCACATTATGGACTTGTGCTTGTGCCGGACCTTTTGACAACCAGGTGCACAACTCTTCTATCAGTGGCATTGCACCACAGGCCAGCACTTCAACTCGACCATCCGGTAAATTGCGCGCATAACCGCTAATTCCCAGACGTTCTGCTTCATGGCGTGCCGAGGCACGGAAAAATACACCCTGCACCTGCCCCGACACATAGCATCGCATACAGATCCGGTTCAAAACTTTACCATGGCTGGTTGGCCAACACGCAATGCCTGCTTGTTCGTGTCAAAAACCACGTCAACGACATAACGATCACTGCCACTTTTTTCTGGTTCCAGAGATACAAAGTTAACGGTGCCAACATAACTTTTGCCGGCCACGGTAACCTTTGCTTTATCGTTACGATTAATATTATCGACAGTCGTTCCACTCACCAAACTGCGCGCCAACATACGATCTGCTTCGGCCAATATGATGAGTGGTACAGCTTGCATCCTGCTCACTACGGTTTGTCCCGGTTGGGCATTACGCTGCAACACCCATGCCGCAAAGGGTGCTCGTATCATACTATGACCAAAATCATATTCTGCTTTTGTCAAGCTGGCGCGAGCCGAAAGCACATCTGCGTCTGCCGCATCTTTTTGAATTTTTGCCAACTGCAAGTCGTGGTCAGATAATAAGGTGCGATCATACAATTCCTGGGTACGCTCCAGCTCCCGCCGGGCTTCATCCCGATTATTTTTGGCCTGCTTGAGTTTAGCTCTGCCCGCAAATACATCTGCGCGAAAGGTTTCATTAACCAGCCGCAGCAACATCTGGTCCGTGCTCACGCGATCTCCCCTGTCAACCGTTACCTCAGCAATAACCCCGTTGACCGGTGTACTCAGGGCAACAGTACGCACCCATTGCAGGGTCGCCTCTTCCTCCGCCGCAAACGCCGTCAGCGAAAAAACAAGTGCAAAAATCAGTGCGGGTAATATACCAACACCCCGGCCCGGTGAATTCATATGGTTTCTCCTTTAAGTCCACACGACAATTATCAGACGATGGTCATCTGTCCGCACTGGCATCCATGACTCTTTCAGTGGTGAGTTTCTCGTCAATGCCATCCTCCTGCCCCAGCAAGGCATCGATGCGTGCCCAGGCCAGCGCTGTGGCAAAATCCGCCCGCATAACGCGATAACGCAACACCGACATACTCACCATGGCATCACCCAGGTCGCTCGCAACTTCGAGTTCATACTGGGCACGGCGGAGGTCAAGATACAAATCACGATACTCCTGATCGGATGCCAGACTTTGCTTTTCCACCTGCAAGGTTTGCAGCTCGGTCCAGGTATCCAGCAATTCCTGTCGCAATACGCGCCGTTGCTGCTCCAGATTGGCCTCAGCCTTGCGTAACTCCGCCCGGCTCCGAGCCTGTAATGCGGCACTGCGACCACCATCGAACAGTGGCACATCCAGAGAAATGCCTGCCCGCCAGTTATCGTTACCACCAAATGTACGGGTGAATTCAGACACTTCAAGCTGCCCCGATAACACCGGGTTATTATCTGCCCGCGCCAGGCTCAATTGTGCCTTTGCACTTGCCTGCTGCGCCATCAATGCCCGTAGTTGTGGATTACTTTGCTCCAGTTCAGCAAACCAGGCATGCACATCTTCCGGGAGTTTTCGCGCAGAAAAACTCAATCGAGGAATGGATAATTCCTCAGACAGTTGTCCGGGACGATTCAGCAAATCGGCAAGACGTGCCCGCGTGGTACGTTGTGCGGCTTCACTCCGTGCCTGACGTAGTCGTGATGCCTGAAACAGGCTGCGTGTTTCCATCAGTTCAATATCTGACAACTGACCTAACTCATTACGCTCACGCGCACGATCTGAGTTCACAAAGGTCATGGACATTTCTTCGGTATCACGCGCATAAGCCTGATCAGCCAGCAATACATCAAAAAAAGCAGCCATAATTGAAATGCGATGACGGGCAAAGGTATCGAGATAAATCAGAGCGCGCTGATTTCGTTCCGCCAGCGTTATATTCTCTTTTGCTGTGCTGCGACCAAAGTCGTACAGGGACTTTTCCAGGGACAGCTTGATAAGGTGATCATCCCGGGATTCCTGAATGATCGGGCTTGACGGCGGATCAACCCAGCGCAGGCGTCCAAAAAGCGCCACATTAACCCCCGTTTCTGCATCAACCCGCTGCTGCTCTGCCTTGGCACGCGCCAACTCCGCAACCTCTATTTGCAGTTCGGGGTGATCTGCCGACGCCAGCCCAAGTGCGAATTCCAGCGTTAACGGCACTGGCAAAGCTGCTTCGTTTGCCCACAACAGGCATGGCATTGAAAAAAGCAATAACAGAAATAATGATCTATGAAAATACTGCACCGACAATCCGTTCATTTTGCCTGCTGGGCAGCCTTGGCTTTCTGTCGCTTGTATTTGGAAAAACGCATTTCTTTATAAAGTCCTTTTTCGACAAACTCACCCAGCCACATAAACTCCTCAACGCTCGATGTCGCTCCCGTGTAACGCACTATCCGCTTGCCGTCCAAATCATAAAAAGCGAAGACCGGGGTTACACGTACCCGGTTAACCTTAAAGGCAAAGTCTTTTTGTGGCATGACCTTGCCCTGAAAATCGGTTATTTCCACATCGCCTTCAATGTCCACGCTGAAACTCAAAAAGTGTTTGCGAAAATACGCCTGTACATCCGGCTGATTGAGTACCGTTTTTTTCATGCGATGACAAAATGGACATTCATCCATTTCAAAAAACAGCAGGATGCCTTTTTTGCCCTGGGCCCGTGCTGTTTTCAATTCTTCAGAAAAATCGCCCCAGGTTTCATTAAAAAAATAGGTATAAGGGTCTTTGCCCAGCGCCGCCTGCGCCTGCCCCGCAGACAAAAGCAACAAGAATAAAGCGACGATGATGTTTGTGCGGGTGAATAATCTTTCCATGCGATTCACTTTTTTCAATAATTATTGTGCGGTTTGCTGTGCAATAAACTCTGCAATAAGCTCTGCGGTAACCGGACCGACCTGGCGGGCAACCACTTCTCCTTCGGGTGACACCAGATAAGTGGTCGGCAGGCCGGGAATGGGCCCCAGCGCCGAGTCGGGCCCCGGCTTGCTGCGCAACACCGGAAAATTCATAAAATATTCTTCCGAAAACTGCTTCAAGGCGTTGAGACTGATGTTTTCAAAGTTAACGCCCAACACCACGGCATCCTTATCTTTGCGCGCTTCGTGAAAATCCACCAGCTCTGGAATTTCTGTGAGACAGGGGGGGCACCAGGTCGCCCAGTAATTCACCACCACCCATTTGCCACGATAATCCGACAAATTGTGCTTCACACCCTGAACATCCGACAGCGTGAATTCTGCCGGTTCCGCCTGTGCGCTCAGCGCAAAAAATGCCGCAAAGCAAAAGCTGAATAAAGTCCTGCACTTGGGGAAACAAACAATCACGGGGCTGAACACTCCTCAAACATCCTTGATCTTCACATTGGTTTTCACACGATGACTCCGTACCGCCTATAATACCGCGAACTAGAATGTGATTACCACGAAATCCACCATTTCTGGTTGGTTCATTGCTGGCAATGATGACCACAGCAGGGTTGGACAGCAACTCATCCCGGACATTCAACCTAAATTAATCAGTTAAACCGTAGCGAGAGCGACTAAGGTGCGGAAGATAAAGCGTTTTTCAGGTTATTTTGGACGAAAGCGTATCACCCATACGGTGAGTTCAACATGTTCTGAAAAATGCTTTAGATTCTGTGCCTTAGGCGCTCGCAGTAGATTTAACTGATTAATTTAGGTTCAATGTTGGCGACCGAACGAACATGCGGAAAAATACTGATAATGACCTGAGTCAGGAATTATTCATCTCAGATGCAGTATCGATAATCCCATAATTCATGGCCAGCCGGGCCAAATCTACATCACTGCCCACACCCAGCTTTTCGTACAAACGATGACGATACGTACTCACCGTTTTCGGGCTCAGGCACAGCTTGTCAGAAATCACTTGCAGGCGCTGCCCCTGGGTCAGCATCAACATAACCTGCATCTCCCGTGGAGAGAGCGCGTCAAAGGGCGTTACTTCCCCGCCCGGGGTCATTTTCAGCGCTAACTTCTGTGCGACATCGGCACCAATATAACGATCACCTGCCGAAACGGCCTTAATAGCCGCTACGATCTCATCCACCGCACAGCCCTTGGTAAGATAACCGCTGGCACCCGCCTGCAACATACGACTGGGAAAAGGCTCCTCTGAATGCACAGAGACCACAATAATTTTCAACTCCGGGTCTGACTGCAACAACTTGCGTGTTGCTTCCAAACCACCAATGCCGGGCATACTGACATCCATTAACAACACATCGGGAGATTTTTTACGCACCAGAATCAACGCCTCTTCACCACTGGCGGCTTCGCCCATCACACGAATGCCCGGTGCATCATTCAGAATGCGTGTAATTCCTGTACGCACCAGCTCGTGATCATCAACTACCATAACGTTAATCATTACAAATACTACCCCCCCTGAAACTCATATTCTCGTCCAGCCCGTCCTGTAAACCGATCACATCCGCGCTAAAACGTACTGTACAGCATATCCCGCACCCCTACAGAAGCGTAGGAAATCACCTACATTACACAGTCTCCTACACTAGGTTATTACGCGCCCGTCGGCTACTGATTTCGGGCATTATTTTCCTCGGAAGTTTGAGAAAAAAGAAATGAAAAAAGCGAGCAAATACCCTTACTTAACGGCATTAATCCTTAGCGTAAAACGGTATTTGCGTATTGCAAGCGCTCCTTTGTACCCACATCCAGCCACATTCCCTGATGCCACTGACCGCTGACCAACCCCTGCTGCATGGCCCGGCGCAACAGTGGAGCCAGAGGAAAAGCACCCTCCTGGCAAGCTGCAAACAATTGAGCATGGTAAATGCCGATACCACTGAATGTTAATAAAGACTCACCTGTACTGCTCACATTTTCATCCTTCAATGCAAAATCCCCCTGCGGGTGATGCGCCGGGTTAGACACCAGTAATAAATGTGCCAACCCTTCAATGCGAGTAGGTAGCTGCCGGAAATCGATATCCGTCAGCACATCCGCATTGATCACCAAAAATGCTTCGTCTTCCTCCGCCTGCAATAATGGCAACGCACGAAAGATACCACCGCCCGTTTCCAATGCATATTCACCTTCCGGGGAATAGGTAATATTTACACCCCATTGCGCGCCATCACCCAATTGCGACTCGATCTGCGCACCCAACCAGGCATGGTTTATCACCAGCTCGGTAAAACCAGCGGCTTGCAAGGCCTCAATGTGCCACTGAATTAATGGCTTCCCCCCCACCATCAACAACGGCTTAGGTATACTATCGGTCAACGGACGCATGCGCTCACCACGACCAGCGGCAAGGATCATTGCTTTCATGCCAGCTCGTCCAACAGCGTGTGCAAATCCCGCAATTCCGGATATCGTGCCGAGACATCTCGCACATAAGCCAGGGTACGCGGAATGTCGGCCAGGTAAGCGGATTTGTTATCACGCAAGTGCAAACGGGCAAAAATACCCGCAGCCTTAAGGTGGCGCTGTACCCCCATCCAGTCAAACCAGCGCAAATACGCAGCATCCGTTGCCGGGGGAAGCAGGCCGACACTGGCAGCACGATACAGATAATTCAATGCCCATTGCTCCACCCGTGAACGTGGCCAGTCAATATAACAATCCCGCAGCAGTGAAACCAGATCATAGGTCACCGGACCCAGCACGGCATCCTGAAAATCCAGAATACCCGGTTTGCCATACCCGTTATGCCCTTCCATCACCATCAAATTTCGCGAATGATAATCGCGATGCACAAATACCTGAGGCTGGGCCAGCGCCTCCTCACACAATTGCTGAAACACACGACCAAGCCTGACCCGCTGATCATCCGAAAAAGTCCATTCACGATATTGCTGGCAGTACCAATCGGCAAACAACGTCATCTCGCTCAACAGCAATGTTTCATCATAAACCGGCAACTCAGCAACATACTGTGATGCATTGCGCTGCATTTTGAATAACGCATCCAATGCATCCGCATATAACAGCTCAACGGTGTGCTCATTCAAGACATCAAGATAGGCTTGTGTCCCCAAATCACTCAGCAGCAAAAAACCTTGCGCCAGATCTTTCGCAAACACCTGTGGCACATTAAGACCGGCATCGGCTAACAGAGTAGAGATCGCAACAAAGGGATGGGAATCTTCCTTATCCGGTGGCGCATCCATCACGATCAGGCTCTCGCCCACTCCGTCAAAGCGATTGGCAACAGCAGAACCCGTCACCCGGAAATAACGACGAAAACTGGCGTCCTCCGAAGCGGGGACAAGTTGAAAATCGGCAGGCAGCGAAGTGTTGTCGGCTGCACTGTACAACACTTCACGCAACCAGGTTGTTAACGCATCAAGCCTTGCGGGCATTACTTTCTCCACTAATAAGCGGGATATACCCATTCGCAAATGTGAATTAAACGCTAAAACACCCTCATCCTAAAAACAATGCGTATTTAACGCAAAGGCCACAAAAACACAAACGGAGTGATTTAGCACTTAATTCACATTCAATCCACCGGGTTTAAAAAGACCGGGTAACGCCAACTTTTACAATGGAACGATCATAACTTCTTCGATCAATATTGGAGTCATTGTTTGTATAGGTGTATTGTCCATCCACTGTCCAGCGCCGGGAAAATTTACGGCTGATTCGCGCAGACAACCGTATTTGGCTATCCTCACGACGTGAAGTCACTCTACCATTCAGAATATTTGAATCATTGTAACGACCATAGCGATAACGTGTATCCAGACGTGCATCCCAATTGTTATTCAACGCCCACCAGCCCGTAACCCGCACGGTATGTCGTGCTGGAGAATAGCTGACGGATGAATTAATATCGTTAGTGCCTGGCACCCTTCTAATGAAGTCTTTTCTATCGTTCAATTCCAACTGATAATAATAGCGCACCCGGTTTTTACCTTCACGCAACTGAATACCTGCGCGCAACTGGTGTCGCCAGCCATCAAGATAATCAAACGCTGCATCGGTTGCCTGAATACGACTCAGTTTATAACGCAAATGCAATTGATTATTCTCCGACAACGCCCTTCGGCTACGCACATCGGCACCGACAATACGCTGATACTCGCTACCATCAAAATAAATTTCATTCCAACTACCCCCAATGCGCATTTTCCAGTCACCCAGCCGGTCATAACGCATCACCCGTGCATTTAGCTGGTCATAATCATTCCGGCTCAGCTTGCTGTATTTTTGCAGGCTCGCACCCAATGACATACGCACACCGTTATTGATACCGCCCTTTAACCAGCGCGCAGCCGACGCAGAAATATCCATGGCAGTATCATCTCGGTTGGTAACACCCAGCAAATCATTGTTAACCAGAGTAACATTGCTGTCATATGCCAGCGACCCGGAAATAAAACCTGTCCAGCCAGGGTCAATGCGTTGGACTTTACGCGGCGAACTGCCTAAGCGATGCAATGCCTCTTTTGCCAAAGCCTGAATTTGTTTGCTGTCAACATTGCGGTGCGCGCGTTGAAACCAACGAACAGCCGCAGGCTTATCCTTTTGTTTATTGGCAATCAAACCCATATTAAAATAGGCACGCTGCTCGAAAGCACGCACATCTGTCAACGCTAAAAAAATCCTGCGTGCATTTTCATACTGCTGGAGTCGGTAATAACTCACCGCCATATTATATTGGAGCACTGCTGTATCCATGCCCGCCTGTTTGGCCTTTTTGAAATAACCCAATGCGACAGAATAATCCTCCTTACTGGAAGCCTGTACCCCAGCATCAAAATAATCCTGCCCAAACCCGGCATTTGCATTAGCCATCATCAATAAACCCAGAATCACACACCCGCACAATCCCAAGTATCTGGTTACAGACCTGTTTGCCATTTTAATCCCACGGAATAATTTTTCTTCATCAAAATTCTGTAAAAACCGACAATGCAGCCCACCTTAACTCATACTCAGGAGACTGCCACCACCAGTGTGGACATCATACAACATCATTTGATCCAATGACCGGCCTGGTTTTTACATCAACCACAAAAAATCCCCTCCTTGAAACAAGGAGAGGATTTCAGTAACACCGCTAATTTATCAAAAAAAACCTGAAGCCATCAATCAAACACCATCATCTGCGGTGAGATCCTGCTCCTGATCTTTTCCCTAGTTGTCTTCCTTTTCATGCTCCACTTCGTGGGCTTCTCCGTGCTCATTTTTGTGCTCATTCTCATGCTCATCTTCATGCTCACCATCATGAGCTTCGTCATGCTCATCACTCACATCATCGTTATCTTCACGAGCTTCATCATGATCTTCAATTTCATCCTCGCGCTCATCACGAGTATCTACATCAGATTCATGTTCACCAGCGCGACTTTCCTGATTTTCACGATCAGCAGCACCTTCTACATGCCCATCATGTGTTACATCGAAAGCCATATCTGGCAATAAAAGCTCATTGTGCATTTCGTCCACATCATCTGACTCGACAACCCGAATAGTAAAATCAATATCATCCAGGTCCGCGCCGAAACTAATGCCTATGGACAGAAAAAATGCAAGACCAGCAATAATACTTGTTTGCACAATTTTCATAACAACCACTCCTCTCCTCTTACAACTACTACTTCAATTCGCACATTCGGGCAACCGTTCGCACATCGGATGCCCTTCCAGCTCAATCGTCACCCAATCAACAAATGAAATTTACCGTCTACCGACGACGTAGCAGGCAAAGCTTCCGCACCGGTTTCAAGATTCAGTGTCAGTGTTTTCACCCGACCCTCATATTCAATATCAGCGATCAATTCACCCCGCGCCACCTGAGTAGCGATAATCGGCAAATTCAGCAGATTGTCACCTTTTTTGAGATTTGTTTCCCAGCTCAACTGGCGTCGGCCAGGATAGCCAACCAAAGCCACATTTTCAGGTAGACGAATGGTGATTTTGGCACCCTGTAGCGACTCACTGGACGCAAAAGCCAGCCTGATCGTTTGCTGTGTATTCAAGGCAATCGACATCACAGGCGGTTGTTGAACAACAGGCTGCTCCACCACCTTATTCTTGCTTGTCTCTACACTGGCAATGGTCTGCTCAGATACACTGTCCGTATCTGACAGCTCACCCGGAAACATGCCCACAACAACCCACACAGCCAGTGCAGCGGCAGCGGCGCTGCCAAAACCCAGCGCAAAACCTCGGCGATGATGACTCTGCTGCTGTGGCACATCCTGTTTGGTCGCATTCTTGTATACATTGACCAGTACGCGATCAGCAAAACCCTCGGGAGGCTCTGCCACCGGCATCGCCCGCAGCCCTTCCAGCATGGCCAGCTCCGCCGTATACACGGCCTGACAGGTTTCGCACGACACCCGATGAGCATCAAATACCGCCTGTTCTGCCCAGTCCAGCTCCTGATCGATACTGTCGTCTAAACAGCCTTTAAATTCAGCACAATTCATGATGTTTTTAAACCTCCTACCCTCTTGACCTCTTGAACGCTTTATGCACAAAAAGCGTTCCCTCTAGTTTCCGTAATTATTACCAGAATACTTTTTTCGGAACCTATGACTTCGCTACGTCTGACTCAAGAATTTTCCGCATACGTGCCCGCGCACGGTGAATACGTGATTTCAACGTACCCACAGGCACATCAAGCATTTTTTGCAGCTCCAGCAGTCGATAACCCTCGATATCGTGCAAAGTCAGCAACACCCGGTGGTCTTCAGAGAGTCGCTGAAAGGCGGCATGCATCTGATCGATACGCTGATCTTCGGCAAGCTCGTGATCCGGCGATTCTGTACCGCTACTGGCTGTTTCGTAAAAGGCAACTTCATCATCGATTAGCTCCAGTGGCGAGCGCTTTTGCCGTCGGGTGCCATCCACAAACATGCGATACAGGGATGTCACCAGCCACGGGCGCAACTTCTCAACCACCTCAAGCTCAGCACAACGAGGATAAAGTTTAACGAACAAATCCTGCACCAGATCTTCCGCATCTTCCGGATTACCACAGAAACGGTACGCAAGACGATACAGATAGGTAATATGAGGACGCACCAGTGCATCAAAGCGCGCAGCTGAGCCCTTCTCTGATTTTTTGGAGGGAAATATCTTCATTTACTGCGAAAACGTATAAAATCCGGGGATCCTTGGGCAGTTTTTCAATAGTTCATAGTAACTATCTAGTGTAGTGTCCTATATAAAACGCATATGTAGACTCGGCAAACTTGAAGTAGTATCCAAAAGCCTTGTCTCGCCCTCCGGGAAGCCCGTCAAGGCGCGATTGCCACGTTGCAGGTTTGGAAAGGGAGTGGCCATTCCCTGCAACCTGCGCCTTGCACTCACGCCTTGACGGGCTTTCTAAATACACGTTTTATATAGGACACTACACTAGTAATAATTTAAATAAGCTAGCAACACCGGGATCAATTACACGGAGACATCAAAGAACATGCACACAAGCAAACGCCCGCCACTAAACGCCCCTTCGACAAAAAAAGTTCCCGATCCAGAATAAAAACACAATCAAAACCCACGCATTACTTGGTTTCATACAAGCATGGCGTTACAGTGGAAGCCATCCATAAAAACCGGGCAACCTTATGTTTCATCACCAGGATACATTGCAACGCCTTAACGAAAACATCCCGCTGGGCGAAAAACTGACCAGCATACATCTTGCCATTAAAGAGCAATTCAGCGCCATCGAGCGTATTGCTGTCGCTATTTACGACGACAAAACGGATATGCTGAAAACCTACGTACACAGCAGCGGCAACGGTGAAAACCCATTACAGCACTATCAGACACCACTGGCAAATGCACCATCGCTCCAGGAAGTCATGAAACGCCGGAAACCGCGTGTGGTTAATGATCTCAACATCTTTGCCGATGGCAAACAAAAGCATTCCAAAAATATTCACCAAAAAGGGTATGCCGCCAGTTACACCTTGCCAATGTTTTTGAACAATATTTTTTTTGGTTTCGTTTTTTTCAATGCCAGCCAGAAAGATGCCTTTACCGATAGCACGCTACATTACTTCGACGTTATCGGTCATTTGATTTCGCTGCTGATCATCAATGAGCAAAGCTCCGTACGCACCTTGCTGGCTACGGTCAAAACCGCACACGACATGACCCACTACCGGGACTCGGAAACCGGAGCACATATTGATCGCATGTCACGTTACTCCCGATTGATTGCTGTACACATCGCTGACAAGCATGACCTGGATGACGAATACATTGAAAATGTCTTTTTATTCTCACCCCTGCATGACATTGGCAAAATAGCCATTACCGACAGCATCCTGCAAAAAAAGGGCAAGCTCACCGAAGCAGAAACAAAAATTATGCGCACCCATTCTCACAAAGGTTGTGAGATCATTGACAGCATGCTGAAAGATCACGGTCTGGACAGTTTTGAAAATATTAACATCCTGCGTAATATTGCCGAATTTCATCACGAGGCTGTTAACGGCACCGGCTACCCCAATGGCCTACAGGGCGCAGATATTCCTCTGGAAGCACGCATTGTCGCTGTTGCCGATGTATTTGATGCCCTTACCAGCAAACGCCCCTACAAAGAAGCCTGGAGCAACCATAATGCCTATGCCATGCTGCAACGCCTTGCTGGCGGCCAGCTCGACAAAGAATGTGTTAACGCACTTATCGCCAACAAAACGCAGGTAGAAAAAATTCAACGGCAATTTGCCGAAGACCAGCTCGGTTAACACAATCATTCATGGTTTCATCCATCCCACCGTCAAGTCCCCATGAACGCACCGTGCTCATTACCGGCTGCTCCAGCGGCATCGGCCAGTGCGTTGCACGAGGATTAAAAACACACGGTTACAAGGTGATCGCCAGCGCGCGTAAGAAAGAAGACGTTTCCCGATTACAGGCAGAAGGCCTTACCGCCATTCAGCTTGACCTGGCTGACCCGGCATCCATCAAACATGCTGTCGAAGAAACCTTGCAACTGGGTCACGGAAAAATTTTTGCGCTTTTTAACAACGGCGCTTACGGCCAACCTGGTGCCGTAGAGGATTTATCACGCGAAGTACTGCGCCAGCAATTTGAGACCAACCTTTTTGGCACAGTGGAATTAACCAACCAGATTATCCCTATAATGAGAAAACAGGGTTATGGACGGATTATTCAAAACAGTTCCGTACTTGGCCTGATTGCCCTGCCCTACCGCGGTGCCTACAACGCCAGCAAATTTGCACTTGAAGGTATTACCGATACCTTGCGCCTGGAACTAACCGGCTCGGGAATTAGCGTTTCGCTGATAGAGCCTGGCCCCATCGAAAGCCGGTTTCGAAAAAATGCCTTCATTGCATACCAACAACACATTGATGCCCGTAACAGCGCGCACCGTGACACTTATGAAAAAATGGAAACCCGGCTCAAAAAAGAAGGCCCGGCAGCACCGTTCACCTTACCTCCCGAAGCCGTACTTAAAAAGGTGATTCATGCACTGGAGTCACGTCGGCCCAGGCCACGTTATTATGTAACGTTTCCCACCTACCTGTTCGGGGTTTTACGACGCCTGTGCAGCACACGCTGGCTGGATAAAATATTGTTCAAAATATCCAGTAATGAAAACAAATAACAACACTTTCCTTATTTCCTGGCTTTAGTCCCCTCTGTGCTATTGGCAATAATCCAACCATAGTCACAGTTTTCATAGTACAGGAAAAAGAATATTGCCCAGTTGGATGTCACGCCGCCCCCTTTCCCACAACCTCCATCAACTTCTCAAAGCTTGTCACCACGTCATACTTAACATGTTCAGGCTTAATCTTACGATTAATCTCATCGAAAAATCTCCTGGCACAGTCAATCTTCTTCTCCTCTAAGGCACGAAGATCCATGGAAGACATTGAACCTTTAGTTTCAGCGACGAAGTAGATATGTTTAACCGAACCTTCTTTAAAAGAGATCGCCCAATCAGGGTTATAATCGCCTACCGGCGTAGGGATGAAAAAACCACGGGGAAGTTTTGCGTAAACCACCACCTCAGCACTCGTATCCAACTCTTCAACAAACTTGCGTTCAATATTCGAATCAGTCACCACATAGTCATAGATATGGTTCTTTAGTTTTTGAGACGCCTTGCTAAAGTCCTGCTTGCTTTGCCCGGTTGTGAATATATCAATCGAGTGCTGATCGGTGGTCTCATCATAGGTTAACTGCTCGATGATGACAGTGGCCTTTTGTTCGTTGATCAAACGTGTTGCTTCACTGATAAAGTGCTCTGGGTTCTGTTTGAATTGTTTGAACACCGCTGGTTGAACACCACTCAGCATTTCAGCGATGGTTTTACGGGTTAGTTTTGTATTGTCTGCCAATTTACCCAACAAATCGTATTTAACCATCGAGTGAATCGAGGCGTTATGGGTTTCAATCGCCGTATTCTCAAGTGTAAAACCATCACCGCTCTTAAGCTGTGAGTCAGTAATTTGTTCACCCTGAGTACCTGACTGAATAGTGTACTGAAGCGGCGTCACTCTCAGCTCGTTATCCAATGCACGAATGCTGTTACGGATTAACTCACAAGAATCAAACTCTACTCGATAAACAGCCTTGCGATTGATACGATGCCAAAGCGCCTTAAACTCTTTTTTATCAAAATTGTCGTTCAGTGGATTTGTCTTAACGGCGCGACCATCTTCCGGTTGAGTCAATTGTGACTCACTGAACACACTATCAATCAGGCCAAAAATCTGCTCGGAATAAACGGCAAGCTCTGGCGGCAATGCAGCCAACTCACCATTAACCTTAGCCGTATGATAGGCCTCAGCAATCTGATCCGTCGCATCGTCGGTATAGTCATTTTTTAGCAGGTATTTGTAAATCTGCTTCGCCATTAGCGGTGTAATCTCTACGCTGCCTGCTTCTGTCTTAATCACCTTACCGCTAAAATAGGCCTCATCCGCTTTTCTCGGTCGCTCAGAGAGAGACTGACTTATCTCTTTTTGAAGATTCGCTACAAAATCCTTATAGCTCTCACTCGCCACCACGGTGAGCACATTAATGTCATGCACCGTTGCGGGGTGATCCATGCGGTCACCGTGCTGGTTGACGCACAAGCGCAAGCCACGGCCAACTTCCTGGCGGCGTGAAATGGTGTTATCACTGTGTTTAAGCATGCACATCACAAACACATTCGGGTTATCCCAGCCCTCACGTAGTGCAGAATGAGAGAAGATGAAACGTACTGGCTCCTCGAAAGAGAGCAAACGCTCTTTCTTTTTCAGAATCAGGTCGTAGGCATCTACATCATCCGACAAACCCGCCGCTTCCCCACGCTTTTTAAACTTGGGGTCAACCAGTTTTTTTGACTTTTTATCGATAGAGAAGTAGCCCTCATGAACCTGGGGTGATTTGTCACGTAGCAGATATTTTCTATACGCTTCGTTATCCAATGCCAGTTCATCCAGGTACTCGGCTTTGAGCAATTCATACTCTTCCTCGAAAGCCAGGGCGTAATCACCATTTTGATCGGGTTGACTATAGTCGCGGTACTTCACTACCTCATCGATAAAAAACAGCGACAACACCTTAATGCCTTGTTGGAAAAGCTGTTGCTCTTTTTCCAAGTGTGCTTTGATGGTCTCGCGAATCTGAATACGGCGTATGGTCGCTTCCGTCACATCGCCGGTTGCATCACCTGCATTCAATACCTCACCGTTGGTGAATTCCACCGTGTCATGGTTGGCATCAATCTGGGAAATAACAAAGCCACGATATTGCGCCAATTCACCCGACTGCACAAATAGATCTTTGCCCTTCTCCAGGCGCAGTATCTTACGTTTTATCGCCCCTGACTTTTGCTGCACCTCAATTTCGATACGCGCTACGGGGGCCTTTTTTGAAATCTCAATAGACTCCAAATAGAGATAGGCGTTGGTTCCCGCCAAGCCCTTCACGGAGATACCCCGCACAGCGATCTTTTTCACCAGCTTTTGGTTATAGGCATCCAGCGCATCGAGACGATGAATTTTATTGTGTTGGGTTTTATGGGTGGCGGAATAGCGCAGAATCATCAAGGGCTTAAACTTGGCTAACGCCTCAAGCGTCTTCTTGCCCTCCATCTTCTGTGGTTCATCTAAAATCACAATCGGGCGATTACCGCTGATCACATCGATGGGGCGGCGGGACTGAAAATCATCCAGCTCATCATAAATTCGCCGATTATCTTTGCCCGTGGCATTAAAGGCCTGAATATTAATCACCATCACATTAATACCCGCATCAGAAGAGAAGCTTTCCAGATGGTGCAATTGCCTGGAGTTATAAACAAACGACCGTATCTTCTTGCCATAACGCTCAGTGAAGTGCTCTGCCGTAATATCCAACGACTGATACACCCCTTCACGAATCGCAATACTCGGCACTACGATAATGAACTTACTCCAGCCGTAGCGTTTGTTCATCTCAAAAATAGACTTGATGTAACAGTAGGTTTTGCCCGTACCTGTTTCCATCTCAACATCAAGATTCACCTTGCAACCGGCGCTGGCAACCAATGCATCAGACAGGGGCAGATTCTGTAGCCGTTGAACAGCATGAATATTTTCGATTAGCTGAGCATCACTCAATTGCAACGCGGCGTTCTTAAAGCCGTATTCACTAGCGAGTGCATCTTTGGTTTGCTGCATTTTGACAACACGACCAGGATCAAGTCGATATTGAACACCCGCTGTATTCACCTGACCGGCAAAACAGTCCACCACCGACTCAACAGCGTTGGTTTGATAGGCCTGGGATTTAAACTTTAACTTCACCTCTAATGCTCCCTATCTGCGGAAATATCGGGAAGACCATCGCTTGTTTTACCCAGCTTCTTCTCTTCTGATTTAACGCGCCGTTCCAGCTTTTTTAAATCTTCTTCTGCTGGTAACTTCTCTGGTTTGATATCACGCTGCCCCAACATGTCGCGCACACTCACATTGTTCTGCACATGCTCCTCGGTAATAGAGTGTTCACCCTGCAAATCTGCCTGTTGCACCTTATGGTTCGTCATTTCAGTGGCCAGATTCTTGGCGGCAATGGTTAACGTGGGCAAGAAATCAGCCAGAGGTCGATTTTTTACAATCCCGTACTTATCTTTCATCGCTTGAGTTGTGTGACCACCAAACAGTGCAGCATCACCTTTTGAACGAATACGGGCAAAGCCCCTATCATCAACCCCACGTTCATAGATATTTTGCGATAAAGTTTTTTCCGACTCTTTCAGCCGGTCACGGGCCTCCAACCGCGCCTGCAAGCGCATGCGGTCTTCAATCAGCTCCTGCTTGCGGGTTTGTACGGCAAAGTAGCTTTGGGCAAACGCAATTTCTGTCTTGCGTGGGTCGCCATTCTGAGCAATTAAATAACAGGCATAACGGGTAAGCATAAAGTCATCTACCGGACGCTGCCCACCCTTGCCGATATCGATCATTTTCGTGACGCCACGAAAATGATCGGACTCATCGTAACCCGTTGTTTTACATGACTCTATTGCCCGTTGAATGGCGGTTAGGAAGTTCTCCCAGCGAGAATAACCCAAGGG